>NZ_JABWRA010000007.1:0-167759 GCF_014268705.1 Pseudomonas sp. SWRI179
CCTGGCCGTCGGGCAAGGTCTTGAGTTGCAGCCGCCCGGCCGCGTCGCGCTGGTAGCGGGTGACCCATTGCGAACCGTCCTCGCCGTGCTCAATTTTTTCCAGCAGGTGACCGTTGAGGTCGTAGGCGTAGGCGGTGCGTTGGCCGTCGAAGCCGATTTGCTGTCGGATCAAGCCGTTGGGCGTGTAGTCCAGCTGATATTGTTCGCCGGATTCGTTTTCGATCTCGGTCAGCAACAGCCGCGCCGAGTCGTAGCGGTACTTCAGCTCGCTGCCGTCGGGGTTCAGGCGACGGCTGACCAGGTGCAGGTCATCGGCGTATTCGTAGCGGGTGGTGCGGCCCTGCTCGTCGCGTTCGGCAATGACCTTGCCGTAGGCGTTGTAGCTCCAGGCCCGAATGGCGCCGGTGGGCAGGGTGACTTGCAGCAGTCGGCCGACGGCGTCCCATTGGTAGTGCGTGAGGGCGCCGTGTTCGTCCCGGCGGCTGAGCAAACGTCCCAGGGCATCGTAGGAAAAACACCGGCGACCGCCGTCGGGCAGGATTTCTTCGGTCAGTTGGCCCAGGCGACTCCAGGTGAAGCGATGTTCGCCGCCGTCCGGGTCGTACCTTGCCAGCAGTTGTCCGTGGGCGTCGTAGGCATATTCCGTACGCTGGCCGTCCGGGTCGATGCTGGCGATCACATCGCCAAGGTCATTGCGGCGGTAGGTCCATACGGCCTGGCCGCGCTGACGGGTGTGCAGGAAACCGTTGCGGTATTCGTAGGACGTCGGCGCTTCATCTGGAGGAATCAGCGCCAACAGTCGTCCGACGTCGTCGTAGCGGTATTCGCGGACCGCCCCCAGCGGGTCCTGTTCGGCGATCAGTCGGCCCTGTTCGTCATAGGCCTTGAGGTGCTCGCCACCGTCGGGCTCGACCTTGCGCACCAGCCGCGCCCGGTCGTCGTGGACATACACTTCCTGGCTGCCATCCAGATGCCGGACCGTGACACTGCCGTCCTCGCCCCAGGTGTAGCGGCTGTCCATCTGCGCAAACGAGGCCCAATGCCGTACGCAGCGGGCTGCCGCCCCGACGCCTTGCCATTCCCAATAAAAACTCGCGCCGCCGGCCAGTTGCCGCTGGAGGATGACGTGCTGGTCGTCGTAGTCGTAGCGTTCGCTTTCTCCGGCGGCATTGATCGCTTCGATCAGTCGGAAACGTCCGTCGTAGCGGTAGGACACCAGCGTCTGCTCGGTCCGCCAGGCCTCGTCGAGGGTAATGGCCGGGTGGAAGCTCTGGTAATCGACGGCGATCAGGTGGCGCTGTTCGTAGCGCAGGCGCAGGGAACGCCCGGCACCGTTGTCCAGGCGGCAGATGTCGCCGTGGATGTTGCGCTGGAGGGTCAGGCGGTTGTCGTAGCGGTCGCTGAGGGCGATCAGGTGGCCGTCGCGAAAGTGCAGGAACGGAGCGTTTTCCCCCGGTTGGGCGACGATCAGTTCGTCCGGCTCGGCCCCCAGGTAGATTGCTGCGCGGGCCAGGCTGTTGTGGATCGCCGGGCGCTGGGTGGTGGGCAATGGAAAAAGCGTGCGACGGTTTTCCTGGTCGACCCAAGTGACCTGTTCGCCGTCGAGTTCCAGGCGATGGGCCAGGGCATGGCTCCAGCCGCGCCCGAGGCCGACGTCCAGGTCGGCGGCGCTGGTGCGGTATAAACGGGTGAAAACGAACGGCAAACGGCCGTCGAGGGTGCCATCGTCGAGGGTCAGTAGTTCTTCGCCGGTGACCATCGACACCGGGCAGCCGCTGGTCTGGGTCTGGGCGGCGGTGTCGGCGCTGTCGCCGTTGGGGTTTTTCGATTGGGCGGGGGCGTCGTCGTGGGGTTCGTGTTTTTTCAGTGTGGTGTTGCGCTGTGCATCCCAGCGCAGCTGCATCCGGCCTTTTTTTATCCCCGCCGCGATGCCGCGTGCCGCCACGGTTTTGTAGCGGTCCACGTAGGTCATGAAGCCGTTGACCACCGCGAAGATCGCACGGATGAAACGCTGCAGGGCACCCAGCAGGTGCACGCCTACATTCCCCAGGCGCATCGACAGATAAGCGATACCGGCCCCCGCCCCGGTGAAGGTCAGGACGACACCGATCAACAGATCGATCAACAACTGCACCGTCACCCTCGACAAGGCTTCGGCCGTGTCACCAGCAATCTCACTGGGCGGCAACATGTCCAACCAGAGACTGGCGGTGCGCACCAACAGGCACAGTGCAGCTTCGTCGCTGGCCAGGAGCTGCAGCTTGGCCATCACTTGCGGCGTGTCCTGAGCCAGTTTTTTCAACTGATCAGCGCTTTCGCCCAACCGATCAACAAACTGACCGGGATCCTTGAGGATGTCCGAGAGCAAGCTGATGCTGTCCCACACACTTTCAATCGCTGCCCAACTGCCGGCGAGCAACCCGTTCCCCACAGCTGCTGCGGAAGTCGCCAAGGACTGCTGCGCCCATCGCGGCTTGAAACCCTGCCACTCACCGCGCAACCAGTCCGTCAGATCAGTGGTCAGGCCATCGTAGGAAGAAAACAAGTTCTCTATTTGCTTGGCGGACACCTCGCCCTGAACGTGAACCCGATAGGACTTGCCCGCCTCCCCCTTGAAGGTCCCCAGGCCCCGGGTATCCAGAGTGACCGGCGTAACCTCGCCGCCCTCCACCGCCACCACATCCACCACGATGTCGCCCAAGGGGATGTCGTACACCGACTCGAACTTGCTCTCGATCGTCATCACGCCGCCCAGGGGGCACTGGACGACCGTGGAGAGAAAATCATCGTCACGGGTGCTGACGGCAGTGGTGCTGTCGCCGAAACGGATCAGCCGCTCCATGCCCATCAGCGAGGGCAAGTCGGCCGCGTGGCTGGCCCGGTCCGCCGCCCGGCTGTACCAGCGCTCAAGCTGCTCGCGGTAGACCGACAAGGTGTCTTTGAAGCTGTCGAGTTCCTGCTCGATACGGTTCACCTGTTCCATCAGGACAGGGCTCGCTCAAGGGCCGGCAGGAAAAAACGGTCGAACATGGGCAATGTCTCGCAGCACTCAAGGAGCGCGAGACTGTGCCGGGGATGGCGGGGGAATTAAGTCAGGGGAACGGGACAAAGGATGTAGGGCGATTCGCTAAATTCGCCCCGCTGCACCACGAATAGCCTGTGGATAACGCTAAGGGTCGCGGGCTTCGAGGGCCTTGAGTTTGATCTCGGCCAACGGATGCCCGGCTTTCGCCGCCAAGGTCCACCAGCGTGCCGCTTCGAGCGGGTCCGGCGCCTGGTTGGTGGTACCGGCCAGGCTGATCACGCCGACTTGGTAGGCGGCCTTGCCATCACCGGCCAGTGCCGCCAGGCGCAGCAGGCGAATCCCTTCTTCACGGGCGCCCAGCCCTTGGCCGCGAAAGGTGAGGATGTGCCCGTAGAAACTTTGCGCACCGACATCGCCCAGGTTGGCCATGCGCGAGAACTGGCCCTCGAGCCAGGCCCAGCCACGCGGCTGGCGGACGAACCAGGGCCAGTGAAACAACCGACGCGCCAGCCAATAACCGAGCCGCGCCTTGAGTCGCCAGAGCACTCAGGCCTCCGCCGACTCGGGGTATTCGTATTCAAACACCCGGACCACTTCCGAAGCGTGCCAGGAAGCGGCGGCCACCCCATCGGAAGGCCCGGAAAAGCGGCCCAGGCGTTCTACGCACTCGAAGAACCCCGTACGCGGCAACCGGCTCGCGCCCTGGCTGATCACCAGGGAACTGCGCAGCGGCTGTTCTGCCCGGGCGTCCAGCGCCGCCAGATGCTCAAGGGCCGCAGTCAAGGTCTGCATGGCCGGGCTGGGGAGTTGCAAGCGCTCCAGCAAGGCGCGGTAAGTCAATAAATGGCGCTGGCGCCGCGCCTGGTCCAATTCACCCAACAACCCATCCCAATGCTGCCGACTGATGCGTACGCTCACGATTCTTCCCTCCAACCCGGCACCGTCAACTCCCAGGCCAGACTGCGCCGAATCGCGGCATCGGGCTGTCGCTCGCCGCTCTCGATCAAGGCCAGATAAGACGGGCTGATACCTACCGTGCGAGCCAACGCCTCAATGGCGATGCCCTTCCCTTCGCGCAAACTGCGTAATTGATCCAGGCCAGGGAGAACCTGGTCGGGTGCCGCCGCGTGCCGGACTGTCGCTTCGCGCGGCGGAGCTTGATTGACACCTGCTGCTTTCAACAACGCTTGGTACTGATCCCACGGCAAAACCGCGTACTCGGGCTCTCCGTCACGTGTGATTATTTGAATATCCATGTCTACCCCGTAGGACAACAACACTTAGCGAGTCAGCCTTTTTCCTTGGAAGTGTAATCCTAAATGCCGGCTAAGGTCGCGGGGTGATGCATTCTCAGGGGATCAGGGCTTTTTCTGACCTTGGAGCTGGAGTTGTTCCGGGGTGTCGGGAAGCCTTTCGACTTTGGCCAGCGTCTCGGGTGACTGTCGATAACGCCAGGCGCGGAATGCCTCCAGTTCAACGTCGAGGGTTTTCATGATCCAGGCCAACACCGCGATGTCGTCGAACATGCCAAACATGGGCAAGAGGTCTGGAATGGCGTCCAAGGGGCTGAGGAAGTACATGAGCCCCGCCACTATCGACAGCATCGACTTGGCGCTGACCGCGCGGTATTCGCCGCGCCAGTAGGCCAGGCACAAGGCCTGCAACAGGCGCAGGTCCTCCTTGAGCTTGCCCAGCCGCCCACCCTCCCGGGCACCTTTGCTGGCGACGGCGAAGAGCAATGTCGGCAATCGACCGCGGGCCAACAGGCGGCCTGCCAAGGGCAGAAATCGCGCAAAATTCCACGGGGCCTTCATTTTTTCTCCCACTGAAATGTTATCCACACAAATTGTGGATAACCTTGTGAACAGAGCTGCATTTCACCGCTGAAGCCCCCGTTCCATAAGGGCCCGGCTTAGATCGGGCGTTTTTTACTCACATAAAAAAACCCAATATTTCATTGACTTGACCAGCCGACTGCGTCTAGCACAGCGCCTGTAATGCCTATGACTATAGCGTGCGCCGGGCGTTCGTTTTTTTGCCATCTTGCCGCCGCCCAGATGCAACAACGCCCCGCATAAGCGAGGCGTTGTCGTTATAACAGACGCGATTACTTGGCTGCGTCTTCTTTTGCCGGATCCTTGATCGCCAGCAGCTCCAGGTCGAACACCAGGACCGAGTTGGCCGGGATGGCCGGGCTCGGGCTCTGGGCGCCGTAGGCCAGGTCGCTCGGGATGTACAGCTTGTACTTCTCGCCGACGTGCATCAGTTGCAGGCCTTCGACCCAACCTGGGATCACGCCGCTGACCGGCAGGTCAATCGGGCTGCCACGCTCGACGGAGCTGTCGAACACGGTGCCATTGGTCAGCTTGCCGGTGTAGTGAACGGTCACTACGTCGGTCGGCTTAGGCTGCGCGCCATCGGCTTTCTTGACCACTTCGTACTGCAAGCCGGAAGCGGTGGTGGTGACACCGGCTTTCTTGCCATTTTCTTCGAGGAATTTCTTGCCGGCGGCTGCCGACTCTTCGCTCATCTTGGCCATGCGCTCTTCGGCACGCTTTTGCAGCGCGGCAAAGGCTTCGACCAGTTCTTCGTCTTTCAGCTTCTGTTCTTTCTTGCCGACGGCATCTTCGATGCCCTGGGCAACTGCTTTGGAGTCCAGGTCATCCATACCTTCCTGAGCCAGGCTTTTGCCCATGTTCAGGCCGATACCGTAGGAAGCTTTCTGCGCCGGGGTTTTCAGCTCTACGCTGGTCTGCGAGTCGCAACCCGCGAGTACCAGGCCAACCAGGGCTACCGCCGCCGCCAACCGATGCTGTTTCATGCTATTTCCTTGTTCATGCGCCTAAAGGGCAATCGAGTAAAGCCGCGAGCTTATCAGGCGGCCACGACCAATGGCTACCGGCATGTGAGCCGCAAAGTGATGATAAGTTCAGGTCCGCAAACGCTTTTTGATCCCAGGCAAATGAAGCATCTGTCATCCGTTACGCGCAGGGACACCTTGCCGCTCCCCCACAGGCCGGGGCTACTGGCCACTTGCCCGCCGCGCAACGCTGAGGCATAAGGGCATATCAAAAAAAACAAGGACGTAACCGTGCGCCTCCTCTCTCGCATTCTCTTGCTGCTCCTCGCGCTGCTGATCGTCGTCGTGGCCGTGGTGCTTTATTACGTCGCCAATCCCCGGCTGCCGTTCTATGAGCCCATCCAACAGGTGCATTACCTGGATCAATGGAGCGCCGCCGAACGCCAGACCTATTACTTCACGCCCCAGGGCACCCAGGTCAAAGGCCTGCGCTACGACTGGTTCACGGCCCTCGAACTGCCGTTTTCGCAACAACGCTTCGCATCGCCGGAGTATCTGGCGCGCTTTGGCTTCCTTATCGATCCGGCCCAGAAAGCCACGCCCGAGAATCCCGGCAATCTGCCGGTGGGTTTCACCCGGCACCAGAACGCAGGCAGCGCCGACCCATTCCTCGATATCACCTGCGCTGCGTGCCACACCGGCGAATTGCACTTCAAGGGCCAGGCGATACGGATCGACGGCGGCTCGGCACAGCACGTGCTGCCTTCCAGCGTTCCTACGCTACGCGGTGGCAGTTTCGGACAGGCATTAGTCGCCAGTCTGGCGTCTACGTACTACAACCCTTGGAAATTCGAACGCTTCGCCCGCCAAGTCCTGGGCAAGGACTACGACGCCCGCCACGAGGACCTGCGCAAGGCGTTCAAGGACTCCCTGGATACTTTCCTGCGGGTGGCCTGGAACGATACCCATCGCGGCCTCTACCCCACCGAAGAAGGCCCTGGCCGTACCGACGCCTTCGGCCGCATTGCCAATGCCAGCTTCGGCGACGCCATCTCGGCGGAAAACTACCGGGTCGCCAACGCGCCGGTGGACTATCCACAGTTGTGGGAAATGTGGACCTTCGACTGGGTGCAGTGGAACGGATCGGCCCAGCAACCGATGGCCCGAAACGTCGGTGAAGCGCTGGGAGTCGGCGCCACACTGAATTTCTTCGACGCCCAGGGCAAACCGCTGCAGGGCGACGCGCGATACCCCTCCAGCGTGCGCGTGCGGGACTTGAACAAGATCGAAGAGACCTTGCAACTGCTCAAGGCGCCCGTGTGGCCGGAAGCGTTGCTGGGCGCGGTCGATAAACCGCTGGCCGCCAAGGGCCGGGCCCTGTTCGTCGAAAACTGCGCCGGCTGCCATGTGCCCAAAGTGGTCCAGGGGCCCGACAGGCCGGTACAGCAGTTGCATATGCTGCCGGTGAAAGTGATCGGCACCGACCCGGGCACTGCCAATAATATTGCCGACCACCGTTACGACCTGACCAGCCTGCAATGGGACCCGGCCGAACTGGCGAAGCTGGACGTGCAACTGCACCCGACCCCGACGGAGCCGCTGGACCTGAGCCAACTCTCGGTCGCCAAAGGCTTGGCCTACGTCACTGCCTTCGTCGAAAACCGTGCTTACCGTGACGCCGGGGTCACCCCCGCCGAGCGCCCGGCCCTGGACGGTTTCGGCCTGCCCATCGGCGTACGTGAATTGCGCGCCTACAAGGCCCGGCCGTTGGCGGGTGTCTGGGCCACGCCACCGTTCCTGCACAACGGCTCGGTGCCGACGATCTATCAACTGTTGTCCCCCCAGGCTGAGCGGGCGACCACCTTCTATAAAGGCAACTTCGAATACGACCCACGCCATTTGGGCTATCGCACCGAAGCCTTCACTAACGGCTTTAACTTCGATACCCGGGTTACCGGCAATCACAACAGCGGCCATGAATTTCGCGCGGGCGAACGCGGCAACGGCGTCATTGGCCGCCTGCTGCAACCGCAGGAACGCTGGGCCTTGCTGGAGTATTTAAAAGTGCTGGGCGGGCCACTGGAGTCGCAACTGTAATGATGAACCCCACCGGTAAAAGGATGTTGGCATGTTGATCACGCTCTGGCTGCGCCTCGGCGCCTTTTTGGGCAAGACGCTCCTGTGGCTGCTGGGCATCGGGTTGCTCGGCTGGGCACTGTCCTCGGCCTGGTTTGCCTGGCAACACAGGGGACCTGTCCCGGACAAGGAACAGGTGGCACCCGGCGAAGCCGCCATGACCCAGGACATCATCCAGACTGCGATCCGCATCGTCGATCAGCACCGCGAAGGCACACGCTATCTGCGTGATGCCCATGCCAAGGCGCACGGCTGCGTCATGGCCGAGGTCCAAGTGCAGAGCGGCCTGCCTAGCCCGTTGCGCCAGGGGGTGTTCGCCGAACCGGGCAAGACCTGGCAGGCCACGATCCGCCTGTCCAACGGCAACGCTTATCCGCAATTCGACAGCCTGCGCGATGCCCGGGGGATGGCAATCAAACTGCTGAACGTGCCCGGCAAGCAATTGCTGGCGGACCGGCAATCATTCGGCGAGCAGGATTTCGTGATGTTCAATCATCCGAACTTCTTTGTCAGCGATGTCGCCGAGTACCGTCAGAATGTGGCCGCTCAGGCTGACGGGAAGAAGGCGATGGCTTTTTTTCCGAGCCTGGACCCGCGCACTTGGCAGATTCGGCATCTGTTCATCGCTTTGGCGACCCTCTCGCCGGCTCCGGCCAGTCCGACCCAGACCACTTATTTCTCGGTATCGCCTTATAAGTTTGGCGAGGCCAACGCCAAGTTTCGCGTCGCGCCGGATCCGGACAGCTGTCCAAGCTATACCCTGCCACCGCAGAATCAGGATTTGCCGAATTTCTTGCGCAGCGCGCTGAACCAGCAGTTATCCACAGACCGGATGCCGGCGTGTTTTGTCTTGCAGGTCCAGCGTCAGGATCCGAGCAAGTACATGCCGATCGAAGACACCAGTATTGAATGGCAGGAAAGTGATGCGCCGTTCGAAACCGTGGCGCGCATTAAGGTGCCGGCTCAGGATTTTGATACGCCCAAGCTGAATCTGGCTTGTGATAATCAGTCGTTCAATCCTTGGTTTGGGATTGAGGCGCATCGGCCGATTGGGGGGATTAATCGGTTGCGTAAGGCGGTGTATGAGGCGGTCAGCGATTATCGGCATCGTCGAAATGCTGAGCAGTAGACGGGGGGTTGGGTGTATATCCGTTCCGCTATCGCGAGCAAGCTCACTCCCGCACCTGATCTTCAGCAGCCCACAAAGCGTATATACACCGCAGAACCCATTGTGGGAGCGAGCCTGCTCGCGAAGTGGCCGGCACAGCCAACATCAATGCAAACTGCCCCACCGCCTCGCGAGCAGGCTCGCTCCCACAAAGGTCCGCAGCGAACACAAAACTCATGAACACCCAAGATCACCTGTGGGAGCGAGCCTGCTCGCGATGAGGTCAGCCCATCCAACACCTTCATCGACTATGAAACCGTGGTGGGCATGAGCGCTTTGGTTACTTTTGACTGGGCCGGCTTCCGGGCTCTTCAAAGTGACCCGCCGCCAGGGCGGAACCCTAAGTCGCCGTTACTGCAGCAACGGATACACACAAAAAAAGAGAACAAAAAAAAACGACGCTCTCCCCTCGTAAAGGAAAAGCGTCGTTTCTAGTAGCCACCTGGCGTTCAGCATTCCAGGTAACCAAATATGGCGCAGCGGACGGGACTCGAACCCGCGACCCCCGGCGTGACAGGCCGGTATTCTAACCGACTGAACTACCGCTGCGCGTAACATTGAAAGTTTGGTGGGTGATGACGGGATCGAACCGCCGACATTCTGCTTGTAAGGCAGACGCTCTCCCAGCTGAGCTAATCACCCTTCACTTTCGATGCGGGGCGCATTCTCTCACAGTTTTTTGTAACGTGCTGATTTAATTAGCAAATTCAGCAAAAAAAACATGAGCAACACACACCGCGGGAACTGCAAACAGCAAAAAGCCCGCGTTAGCGGGCTTTCCGTGGTGACCTGGCGTTCAGTGTTCCAGGTTACCGAATATGGCGCAGCGGACGGGACTCGAACCCGCGACCCCCGGCGTGACAGGCCGGTATTCTAACCGACTGAACTACCGCTGCGCGTAACACGTTGAGCGAAATGGTGGGTGATGACGGGATCGAACCGCCGACATTCTGCTTGTAAGGCAGACGCTCTCCCAGCTGAGCTAATCACCCTTCGCTTTCGGTGTGGCGCGCATTCTACGGAGCACTCTTTAAGCTGGCAAGCACTTTTTAAATTAATTTTTTCAGGCCTTCCAAAGGCTTAGCGAAGGGTTGGCCTATGGCGCCGCGAAGAGAATAATGCCCCCCTTTGTATAAAGGAGAGACTCACCCCATGTGGTTCAAAAACCTGCTTATCTATCGCCTGACCCAAGATCTGCCTTTTGATGCCGAGGCGTTGGAAACTGCACTGGCCAGCAAACTGGCGCGTCCATGTGCAAGCCAGGAGTTGACCACTTACGGTTTCGTCGCGCCGTTTGGCAAAGGCGAAGACGCGCCGCTGGTGCACGTCAGCCAGGACTTCCTGCTGATCGCCGCGCGCAAGGAAGAACGCATCTTGCCCGGCAGCGTCGTGCGCGATGCCCTGAAAGAAAAGGTCGAAGAGATCGAAGCCGAGCAAATGCGCAAGGTCTATAAAAAGGAACGGGACCAGCTCAAGGATGAAATCATCCAGGCGTTCCTGCCCCGTGCGTTCATCCGTCGCTCGTCCACCTTTGCCGCCATCGCGCCGAAACAGGGCCTGATCCTGGTGAACTCGGCCAGCCCGAAACGCGCCGAAGACCTGCTGTCGACCCTGCGCGAAGTCATCGGCTCGCTGCCGGTACGCCCGCTGACGGTCAAGATGGCCCCGACCGCGACCATGACCGACTGGGTCAAGACCCAGAAAGCCGCGGACGACTTCTTCGTGCTGGATGAATGCGAACTGCGCGACACCCACGAAGATGGCGGTATCGTGCGTTGCAAGCGCCAGGATCTGACCAGTGACGAAATCCAGCTGCACCTGAACACCGGCAAGGTGGTGACACAATTGTCGCTGGCCTGGCAGGACAAGTTGTCCTTCGTGCTGGACGACAAGATGGTGGTCAAGCGCCTGAAGTTCGAAGACCTGTTGCAGGACCAGGCAGAGCAGGACGGCGGCGACGAAGCCCTCGGCCAACTGGACGCCAGCTTCACGCTGATGATGCTGACGTTCGGCGAGTTCTTGCCGGCGCTGGTGGAAGCGTTGGGTGGTGAAGAGATTCCGCAGGGGATCTAAAGGCGGTGATCTCTAGTGTGGGAGCGGGCTTGCTCGCGAAGGCGGTGTGTCAGCAACCCCTATGCTGTCTGACACACCGTCTTCGCGAGCAAGCCCGCTCCCACATTTTATATTTGTGGTGTTCTTAATAATAAGGATCAGGTCATGCGCGCATTGGCTGCATTGAGTCGCTTCGTCGGCAATACCTTCGCTTACTGGGTACTGTTTTTCGCGGTACTGGCTTTCCTGCAACCGCAATGGTTCGTTGGCCTGAAAGTCGCCATCGTGCCGCTACTGGGCCTGGTGATGTTCGGCATGGGCCTAGCATTGAAGTTGGAGGACTTTGCCGAAGTCGCCCGCCGTCCGGGACGCGTGGCCCTGGGGGTGGTTGCCCAGTTCGTGATCATGCCCGGTACGGCGTGGCTGCTTTGCCAAGTGTTCAGCCTGCCGCCGGAAATCGCCGTCGGCGTGATCCTGGTGGGTTGCTGCCCGAGCGGCACATCGTCCAACGTCATGACCTGGCTGGCTCGCGGTGATTTGGCCCTGGCCGTGGCGATTTCCGCCATCACCACCCTGCTTGCTCCGCTGCTGACCCCTGCGCTGATCTGGCTGCTGGCCTCGGCCTGGTTGCCGGTGTCGTTCTCGGCGTTGTTCTGGTCGATCCTGCAAATCGTGCTGGTGCCGATCGCGCTGGGCATCGTCGCCCAACGCCTGTTGGGTGCCCGGGTTCGTCATGCCATAGACGTGCTGCCGCTGATATCCGTGGTGAGCATCGTGATCATTGTGGCGGCGGTGGTCGCGGCCAGTCAGGCGAAGATCGCCGAATCCGGCCTGCTGATCATGGCCATTGTGATGCTGCACAACAGCTTCGGTTATCTGCTGGGGTACTTCACCGGGCGTTTGTTCGGCTTGCCGTTGGCCCAACGCAAAACCCTTTCATTGGAAGTCGGCATGCAGAACTCCGGCCTCGGCGCGGCGCTGGCGAGCGCGCACTTTTCGCCACTGGCGGCGGTGCCCAGTGCGCTGTTCAGCGTCTGGCACAATATTTCCGGAGCCCTGCTCTCGACGTACTTCCGGCGCATGAGCGAAAAACAGGACCGCGAGCTACTTGACCGTCAAGCGGCAGACTGACCGAGTGACTTGACCAAACAGTCAGCATTGGGCACTCTTGCGCCCAATGCGGGGACGACCCCGCAACGCCAAAGAGTTCACTATCCGGGGACGACCCCACCCATCGATGAGGTGCGTGATGTCCTGGATCATTCTGTTTTTTGCCGGCCTGTTCGAAGTCGGCTGGGCTGTTGGCCTGAAGTACACCGACGGCTTCAGCCGCCCTCTTCCCACCGCACTGACCATCGCCGCCATGGCGATCAGCCTCGGCCTGCTCGGCCTGGCGATGAAGGAACTGCCGCTGGGGACGGCCTATGCGATCTGGACCGGGGTCGGTGCCGTGGGCACGGTGATCGCCGGGATCATTTTGTTTGGTGAGTCGATGGCGCTGGTTCGCCTGGCCAGCGTGGCATTGATCGTTGCAGGGTTGATCGGGCTCAAGGTCAGCGCCTGAGCCCTCCCGGTAGGAGCAAGACCTGTGGGAACAAAGAGCTGTGGGAGCAAGGCTTGCCCGCGATAGCGATCTCAGGGACGCCATCGCGAGCAAGCTTTGCTCCCACAGCACCTTGCTCCCACAGGTCTTCTCCTTCAGTTTTTCGTTCTAGCGGACCGTGCCACGCAACTCCCCCACCAACGCTTGCAACTTCGCCGGCTCAGCCACTTCCACCGCAACCGCCGAGCCCGCCACCAACGTCACCCGCGACCAGAACCGACGAAACAGCCCCTTGGCCGGGTCGCGACTGAAGAAACTGCCCCACAACCCCTGCAGCGCCAAGGGAATCACTGGCACCGGGGTTTCCTGGAGGATGCGCGTCAGTCCACTCTTGAACTCATTGATCTCTCCGTCAGCGGTCAGTTTTCCTTCAGGGAAAATGCACACCAGCTCGCCGTCCTTCAAGTATTGGGCAATTCGCTTGAAGGCTTTTTCATAGATATGGATATCTTCCTGGCGCCCGGCAATCGGGATGGTGCCGGCGGTGCGGAAGATGAAATTCAGCACCGGCAGGTTGTAGATCTTGTAGTACATCACGAAGCGAATCGGCCGACGCACCGCGCCGCCAATCAGCAAGGCATCGACGAAGGACACGTGATTGCAGACCAGCAGCGCTGCGCCTTCATCCGGTATCGCCTCCAGGTTGCGATGCTCCACGCGGTACATGGAATGGCTCAGCAGCCAGATCATGAAACGCATGCTGAACTCGGGGACGATCTTGAAGATGTAGGCGTTGACGCCGATGTTGAGCAACGACACCACCAGGAACAGCTGCGGGATCGACAGCTTGGCCAGGCTCAGCAACACGATGGAGACAATCGCCGAGACCACCATGAACAACGCGTTGAGAATATTGTTGGCGGCAATCACCCGCGCCCGCTCGTTCTCCACGGTGCGCGACTGGATCAGCGCATACAGCGGCACGATGTAGAAACCGCCAAAGACGCCCAATCCGAGGATGTCGATCAACACCAGCCAGGCATGGCCGAAACCGAGCACTTCAAGCCAACCGTGGCCCTCGACGCTGGCGGGAATCCCACCGGAATGCCACCACAACAGCAGGCCAAACACAGTCAAACCGAACGAACCGAACGGCACCAGGCCGATCTCGACTTTGCGCCCGGAAAGCTTTTCACACAGCATCGAACCCAACGCGATCCCCACCGAGAACACTGTGAGGATCAAGGTCACCACGGTCTCGTCGCCGTGCATCCACTCCTTGGCATAAGCGGGAATCTGCGTCAGGTAAATCGCCCCGACAAACCAGAACCAGGAGTTGCCGACAATCGACCGAGACACCGCCGGGGTTTGCCCCAACCCCAATTTCAGGGTGGCCCAGGATTGGCTGAAGATGTTCCAGTTCAGACGCATTTGCGGCGAGGCCGCCGCCGCGCGCGGAATGCTGCGACTGGCCAGGTAACCGAGCACGGCGATGCCGATGATCGCGGTAGCCACCACCGGGGCGTAATGCGCCGAGGACATCATGATCCCGGCGCCGATGGTGCCGGCCAGGATCGCCAGGAACGTCCCCATCTCCACCAAGCCGTTGCCGCCGACCAACTCATCTTCACGCAAGGCCTGCGGCAAGATCGAATACTTCACCGGACCGAACAGCGCCGAATGCGTGCCCATGGCGAACAGCGCCAGCAGCATCAGCCACAAGTGATCGAACAGGAAACCCACCGCGCCCACCGCCATAATGGCGATTTCGCCAAGCTTGATCAGGCGAATCAACGCGTCCTTGGCGAATTTTTCCCCGAACTGCCCCGCTAATGCCGAGAACAGAAAGAATGGCAGGATGAACAGCAGCGCGCAGAGGTTGACCCAGATCGAGCGGTCGCCTTCGATGGTCAATTTGTAGAGGATGGCGAGGATCAGCGACTGCTTGAAAATGTTGTCGTTGAACGCGCCCAAGGACTGCGTGATGAAGAACGGCAGAAAACGCCGCGTGCGAAGCAAGGTGAACTGCGAAGGGTGACTCATCTTCCATGTTCCTGAGTGGCGTGGACGCTTATTGGAATGAACGTTTTTCGATCCAGGCCACACATTACCTGTCTTTAGCGATTATTTCGCCAGCCCTGCAATGCAGGGCGACACAAACAGCTCACCGTGCCAGGCGCCCAGCACCGTACGCCGCCCAACGATCAGCCACATCACCACCAGCAAGGCCACCAGCACAGCACCGAACACGCCGAAGAAACCCAGGCCCAGCAGCTCGGAAAGCTTCAGCGTCGTCAGCGCGTACACGCCCAGGGGAAAGGTAAAGCCCCACCAGCCCAGGTTGAAGGGAATGCCTTCGCGCAAATAGCGCGCGGTGATCAGCAGCGCCATCAACATCCACCACAACCCCAGGCCCCACAGCGTGATGCCGGCCACCAGGCCCAAGCCGGCGGCGATGTCGCCCACGCCGGGCAGGCCATTGGCGGCAAAAATCAGCGGGGCATCGTTGCCCAGCAGCAACATGCCCAGGGCACCGGTGCCAATCGGGCCGAGGGCCAGCCAGCTCGAGGCGGCCATGTTCCCGTGAGGCAGTTTGTGCAGGGCCATGCGCAACAGCAGAATCGTCAGGATGCTGAACGCCACCGGCAGGGAAAAGGCCCAGAGCACGTAGCTGGTCACCAGCATGACCAGTTGTGCATGAGCGTCGGCCAGATGCGGCGCCAACAGCCCGCCGCTGGCCGCCGCGACTTCGGCGGCCACCACCGGCAACAACCACACGGCGGTCATCTGGTCGATCCGGTGTTCCTGGCGAGTGAACATCAAGAAAGGGATCAGCACGCCACAGGTCAGCGACATGGCCACGTCTATCCACCATAACGCCTCGGCCACCGCCACCACGCCCTCCCCCCAGCGCGGCAGCCCAAAGACCAGACAGCCATTGATGAGGGTCGCCAGCCCCATGGGAATGGTGCCGAAAAACATCGAGACCGTCGAATGGCCGAAAATCCGTCGTGCTTCGTCGAAGAACAACACCCAACGGGCCGTGTACATGAGGGCGAACACCACGAACAACAGCGTGTTGAACAACCACAACCCTTCGCCCAAGGCGCGCAGGCCCGGCATCTGCGCCGGCCATTGCGCCAGGGCCAGCGCCAGCACACCGGTGCCCATGGTCACGGCGAACCAGTTAGGTGTGAATTGGCGAATGGCTTCCAATGGCCTGGGCAAATGGCTCAACGGGCGCAAGCGGTTTTTCGCGGCACAGCATGTCATGGTGAACTCCTGTCCTCGGATGAGGTGGAGCCATGCTAGAGCGGGTTCGAATATCTATATAACGGGTAATTTCTCTATATGTAATCTGTTTTACAGATAAGCATCAGACGCTGCCCTCGGTTTCGATCACCAGGATTCTCGCTTCGCCCAGAGGCTTGGCGACATGTTCGGTGCCCACCGAGGCGTAGAAAATGTCCCCAACGTCCAGCAGGGTCGCCTTTTCGACACCCTCTTCGCGATAGCACATCCGCACTTGCCCATCGAGCACCACAAAGACTTCCTGACCGTCGTTGATGTGCCATTTGTACGGCTGGTCGGTCCAGTGCAGGCGCGTGGTGATGCCGTTCATGTTGGCGATGTCCAGCGCCGCCCAGGCACGGTCACCGGTGAAGGACTTGCTGCGAATGATTTTCAAGGGATCCGTCCGTAAAAAGATTGAGGTGCCAAGACTAACCTACCGCCAGCGGCACCCGCATGCAGGGTTTCAAGGCCGAACGCCATCGCTGACTGGTTTCACCGACTGACGCAGTCGAGCGGCTGATCAATGTGGTGGTGGCGCCGACGGTGTTCCGCATTCTCTTTGCTAACGCGCCGCTGGAGGTTGGGGAGTTGTATCGGCTGGTGGATATTGCGTTGGGTCAGTAAGGTCGCCATCGCGAGCAAGTTCCCACAGTGGACTTGTGGTGTCAGCCATATCTGCGCTCACCACAAAACCCTGTGGGAGCCGAGCTTGCTCGCGATGGCGGCGGTACATCCAGCATCCCAGTGACAGGTACACCGCCTTCGCGAGCAAGCCCGCTCCCACAGTGGGCTTGCGGTGTCAGCAATATCTGCGTTCACCACAAAACCCTGTGGGAGCGAGCTTGCTCGCGAAGGCGGTGGCACATTCAACATCGATGCAAGCTGACCCAGCGCTTTCGCGAGCAGGCTCGCTCCCACATGGGTTCTCCAGTGGACATAAGATTTGTATCCACCACAGATCCAATGTGGGAGCGAGCCTGCTCGCGATGAGGCCAGCAAAACCCCTGCATAACCCAAGATTCTCCCCACCTGCGACACCCCACCACGCCTCGACCTTGGTCGACACTGACGAACCCGAGCGGGCATGCGAGACTGTCCTGCCGGGCTCAAGCCCCGGTGTCTTTGTCGGGGAGTTTCCATGTCGTTGTCCAGCGGGCTGATCGCCGTTGTCGCCCTGGCCTATATGGCCATCATGTTCGCCATCGCCTTCTACGGCGACCGGCGCAGCACGCCGCTGCCGCCACGGGTGCGGGCCTGGGTCTACAGCCTGTCGCTGGCGGTCTATTGCACCAGTTGGACGTTCTTTGGCGCCGTGGGCCAGGCCGCCGAACAGCTCTGGTCATTCCTGCCGATCTACCTCGGGCCGATCCTGCTGTTGGTGTTCGCGCCGTGGGTGCTGCAGAAAATGGTGATGATCAGCAAGCAGGAGAACATCACCTCCATCGCCGACTTCATCGCCGCCCGCTACGGCAAATCCCAATCCCTGGCGGTGGTGGTCGCGTTGATCTGCCTGGTCGGCGTGCTGCCGTACATTGCCTTGCAACTCAAGGGCATCGTGCTCGGAGTGAACCTGTTGATCGGCGCCGGCGCCGATGCCATGGGCACCCGCGCCCAGGACACCGCGCTGATCGTCTCGCTGATCCTGGCGCTGTTCACCATCGTGTTCGGTACCCGCAACCTGGACGCCACCGAACACCACCGCGGCATGGTGTTGGCGATCGCCTTCGAATCCCTGGTCAAGCTGTTCGCCTTCCTGGCCGTCGGTGCGTTCGTCACGTACGGCCTGTATGACGGTTTCGACGACCTGTTCAACCAGGCGATGCTCGCCCCACGCCTGGAGCAATACTGGAAAGAAACCATCAACTGGCCGTCCATGGTGGTGCAGACCGGGGTGGCGATGATGGCGATCATCTGCTTGCCGCGGCAGTTCCACGTGACCGTGGTGGAAAACATCGAGCCTCAGGACCTGCGCCTGGCCAAATGGGTGTTCCCCGCCTACCTGGCCCTGGCCGCGCTGTTCGTGGTGCCCATCGCCCTCGCCGGGCAAATGATGCTGCCCAGCTCGGTGCTGCCGGACTCGTTCGTCATCAGCCTGCCGCTGGCCCAGGCCCACCCGGCCCTGGCCGTGCTGGCGTTCATCGGCGGCGCCTCGGCGGCCACCGGCATGGTGATCGTCGCCAGCGTGGCGCTGTCGACCATGGTTTCCAACGACATGTTGTTGCCGTGGCTGCTGCGCCGCAACGCCGCCGAACGCCCTTTCGAGGTGTTCCGCCAGTGGATGCTCTCGGTGCGCCGGGTGAGCATCGTGGTGATCCTGTTGCTGGCCTACGTCAGTTACCGTCTGCTGGGTTCGACGGCGAGCCTGGCGACCATCGGCCAGATCGCCTTCGCCGCCGTGACCCAACTGGCCCCAGCCATGCTCGGCGCGCTGTACTGGAAACAGGCCAACCGCCGCGGCGTATTCGCCGGCCTCGCCACGGGGATCTTCCTATGGTTCTACACCTTGGTGTTGCCGATCGCCGCCCACAGCCTCGGCTGGTCGCTCAGCACCTTCCCGGGCCTGGCCTGGTTGCACGGCAATCCGCTGAACCTGCCGATTACCCCGCTGACCCAAGGGGTGGTCCTGTCCCTGGCCGGCAACTTCACGCTGTTTGCCTGGGTGTCCGTGCTGTCGCGTACGCGCGTCTCGGAGCACTGGCAGGCCGGACGCTTCATCGGCCAGGAAATCAGCGCCCGTCCCAACCCCCGCTCGATGCTGGCGGTGCACATCGAAGACCTGTTGCAACTGGCCGCGCGTTTCGTCGGTGAAGAACGGGCGCGGCAGAGTTTCATCCGCTTTGCCTACCGCCAAGGCAAAGGCTTCAACCCGAACCAGAACGCCGACAGCGAATGGATCGCCCACACCGAACGCCTGCTGGCCGGTGTACTCGGCGCCTCTTCGACGCGCGCCGTGGTAAAAGCCGCTATTGAAGGTCGGGAAATGCAGCTTGAAGACGTGGTCCGGATCGCGGACGAAGCGTCGGAAGTGCTGCAGTTCAACCGCGCCCTGCTGCAAGGCGCCATCGAAAACATCAGCCAGGGCATCAGCGTGGTCGACCAGTCCCTCAGGCTGGTGGCGTGGAATCGTCGCTACCTGGAACTGTTCAACTACCCGGATGGCTTGATCAGTGTCGGCCGGCCCATTGCCGACATCATCCGCTACAACGCCGAACGGGGCCTCTGTGGGCCGGGCGAGGCGGAAGTCCACGTCGCCAGGCGCCTGCACTGGATGCGCCAGGGCCGCGCCCATACCTCCGAGCGACTGTTCCCCAACGGCCGGGTCATCGAGCTGATCGGCAACCCGATGCCCGGTGGCGGTTTCGTCATGAGCTTCACCGACATCACCGCCTTCCGTGAAGCTGCCCAGGCGTTGACGGAAGCCAACGAAGGGCTGGAGCAGCGGGTGGCCGAACGCACGCGGGAATTGTCCCAACTGAACCTGGCCCTGACCGACGCCAAGAGCACCGCCGAAGCGGCTTATCAATCCAAGACCCGGTTCCTGGCCGCGGTCAGCCACGACTTGATGCAACCGCTCAACGCCGCGCGCTTGTTCTCCGCCGCGCTGTCCCATCAGCACGACGCGTTGCCGAGCGAGGCCCGGCAACTGGTGCACCACCTGGACAGTTCGCTGCGCTCGGCGGAAGACCTGATCACCGACCTGCTGGATATCTCCCGCCTGGAAAACGGCAAGATCAACCCCGACCGCAAGCCCTTCGCCCTCAACGATCTGTTCGATACCCTCGGTGCAGAGTTCACGGCGCTGGCCCAGGAACAAGGCTTGAAGTTCCGGGTTCGCGGCTCATCCCTGCGCGTGGACAGCGATATCAAGCTGCTGCGACGTATTTTGCAGAACTTCCTGACCAATGCATTCCGCTACGCCAAGGGCCCAGTGCTGCTGGGCGTGCGCCGGCGCAACGGCGAGTTGTGCCTGGAGGTCTGGGATCGCGGGCCGGGCATCGCCGAGGACAAGCTGCAGGTCATATTCGAAGAGTTCAAGCGCCTGGACAGCCACCAGACTCGCGCCGAAAAAGGCCTGGGGCTGGGCCTGGCCATCGCCGACGGGCTCTGTCGCGTGCTGGGCCATAGCCTGCAGGTGCGCTCCTGGCCTGGGCGTGGCAGCGTATTCAGCGTCAGCGTTCCCTTGGCCCAGACACAAGCCGTCGCACCGAGCGCCGTGACCGAGCCCAACGGTCATTTGCCAAGCGGCGCGCAGGTGCTGTGCGTCGATAACGAAGACAGCATCCTGATCGGCATGAACAGCCTGCTGACGCGCTGGGGTTGCCAGGTGTGGACGGCGCGCAACCGCGAGGAATGCGAGCGTTGGCTGGCCCAGGGCGGCCGACCGCAACTGGCGCTGGTGGACTTTCATCTGGACGACGGCGAGACCGGTACCGAACTGATGGCCTGGTTGCGCACGCGCATGGGAGAGCCGGTGCCGGGCGTGGTGATCAGCGCCGATGGTCGGCCCGAGACGGTGGCACTGGTGCATGCGGCGGGCCTGGATTACCTGGCCAAGCCGGTGAAGCCGGCGGCGTTGCGGGCGTTGTTGAGTCGGCATTTGCCGTTGTAACTTCGGCAAATGATAGCTCCTGTGGCGAGGGAGCTTGCTCCCGCTTGAGTGCGCAGCACTCACAAAAAGAGGGCCGCTGCGCAGCCCAGCGGGAGCAAGCTCCCTCGCCACAGGGTGCTGTTTTTGCCTTGAGATCTGATTCAGCCCGAAGGCGGCTTCAGCTTTGGGTTCACTTCAGCCCTGGGTTTTCTCGCTGGCTTCTTCCGGCAACTCCGGCAGCCCATCCGCATCGGTCATCGCCCGTTCGAGCAGTTCGCTGGGCAAGCTCTTGCTGGCCCGGGCGCCGAGCAGCTTGAGTTGTTCGCTGCGGCTGATCAGGTTGCCGCGCCCTTCCGTCAGTTTGTTGCGCGCTGCGCTGTAGGCTTTGTCCAACTGCTGCAAGCGACTGCCGATCTCGTCCAGATCCTGGATAAACAAAACGAATTTGTCATACAGCCACCCGGCCCGCTCGGCGATTTCCCGGGCGTTCTGGCTCTGGCGTTCCTGCTTCCACAAGCTGTCGATCACCCGTAGTGTCGCCAGCAGCGTGGTCGGGCTGACGATCACGATGTTGCGGTCGAAGGCTTCCTGGAACAGGTTCGGCTCGGCTTGCAAGGCGGCGGAGAACGCCGCCTCGATCGGCACGAACAGCAACACGAAATCCAGGCTGTGCAAACCGTCCAAGCGCTTGTAATCCTTGCCGGCCAAGCCTTTGACGTGAGTTCGCAACGACAGCACATGTTGTTTGAGGGCGAGTTGGCCGATGGCATCATCTTCAGCCGCCACGTACTGCTGGTAGGCGGTGAGGCTGACTTTGGAATCGACCACCACTTGCTTGTCGCCCGGCAGGTAAATCAACACGTCCGGCTGGAAACGCTCGCCGTCCGGGCCCTTGAGGCTGACCTGGGTCTGGTACTCGCGGCCCTTCTCCAGGCCGGCATGTTCAAGCACCCGCTCCAGGATCAGTTCGCCCCAGTTGCCCTGGGTTTTCTGGCCCTTGAGCGCGCGGGTGAGGTTGGTGGCCTCGTCGCTCAGGCGCAGGTTCAGTTGTTGCAGGCGCTCCAGTTCCTTGCCCAGGGAGAAACGCTCCCGGGCCTCGGCCTGATAACTTTCTTCAACGCGTTTTTCGAAGGACTGGATGCGCTCTTTCAGCGGATCGAGCAACTGGCCCAGGCGTTGCTGGCTGGTTTCGGCGAAGCGTTGCTCACGCTCATCGAAGATCTTTCCAGCAAGCTCGGCGAACTGTGCCCGCAGCTCATCTCGCGAACCTTGCAGGTCATCCAGGCGTTGCTGATGGCTTTCCTGCTGCTCGCGCAGTTCGGCCTGCAACGACGCCGCCTGGGCATCGAGCCGGCGCAGCTCGGCTTCCTTGTTGGCGCGTTCAAGGTTCCAGGCGTGGGCCGCATCCCGGGCATTGTCGCGCTCGATCTGCAGCAAATCGACTTCGCGACAGGCCGCGGCAAGCTCGGCTTGCTTGGCGGCGTTGGCCTGGCTCAGGTCGCTGATCTCGTCGCGGCAGGCATCGAGCTGGGCGTTGAGGCCATCGTGGGCCATGTGGGCCGTGGCCAGGCGCTCTTCCAGCAGAGCCAATTCGGTCTGGGCAGTGGCGGCTTGGCGTTGCAGGTGCCAGGCCAGTGCCAGCAACGGCACCGCGGCGCCTGCCAGGCCAAACAACAGGCTGGTCAAATCCATAGCCATGACAATTCCTGCCGATCAAATAAAGCCCGAAGGTTAACCAAGCGGCTGGGGGTTGCCCAGCGCAGTCTGCGATTTCAGTCTTCGATTTCACCGAGGGCCCGGCGGGCACGATCATCGCCGGCCCGGGCGGCCTGGCGCAGCAGGTCGTGACCGATGCGTCGATCCCGAGCGTTGCCGCATTCACGGCACATCAACTGCCCGAGGCGACTTTGCGCAGCCACCACGCCTTCACGGGCCGGTTGCTTGAGCAAACGACCGGCCAAGTGCTTGACGCTGGGGCTGTCCCCGAGCCGCGGGCTGTCGAGCAGCCACTCAGCCACCCGCATCGACATACGCTTGGGTGGGGTAACACCAGAGGGTGCTGAAGTAACAGGATTTGATACTGAGCGAAACTTCATAAAACACTGTGGGACAGATCGGAAGGCGCGCCACTTTACTCCTTTTTTCGTACGGGTAAAGCCGAAAAAAAACCGGCACGCCCGTGCTAGAGCAAGCGCTTGGGACAATCCACAGAAGCTGTGGATAACTCAGTGGACAACCCACCCTGAACTCGCGCAAAGCCCTGTGGAACGGGGCCTGCGCTTAAACTGACGATTTTTTCACCAGTAAAAAAAAGCGATGTTTTTCATTGACTTAAATTTTGGATACAGGCACCCACCCCGGATTGTTTCGACATGACAGTAAGGTGACAGGTGGTGCGGCGAGTGTGCACAAGTAACAGCTGAACGGGTTATAACGCTGCGATTTTTTGGCGCATCTGGCGGTATGAAGCTGGGGATAACCTGAGGCCATGGGCGACGCGTGGGTAACCTGACCACACCAGCAATCGTTGGGATCCTGTGCTACTCCTTCGTCCTTCGAAAACCAAACCGTGGCGAGGGAGCTTGCTCCCGCTGGGCCGGGCTGGCGCTCCAGCACGCAGCGGCCCTTTCTTTTGGGGCTGCTGCGCAGCCCAGCGGGAGCAAGCTCCCTCGCCACAGGCCATGCCCGACTTGCTGCCAGGGCTAATTTGAATATTTTTTAACCATCCTCTTCCCTTCATGGGATCGATCC
Source organism: Pseudomonas sp. SWRI179 (assembly GCF_014268705.1). Taxonomy (NCBI): domain Bacteria; kingdom Pseudomonadati; phylum Pseudomonadota; class Gammaproteobacteria; order Pseudomonadales; family Pseudomonadaceae; genus Pseudomonas; species Pseudomonas sp. SWRI179. Next base: position 23,358 of record NZ_JABWRA010000007.1, read on the forward strand.
GTTAGTATCCGCGGCGTTAGTACCAAGCTGAAAGTCAATTCCGGGTCAACACATCTCCGCGGTCAGCCATCCTCCAAAGGACGCTCGCCGAAAAAAGGAGACCGACCCCCTCGATGGTTTCCAGGTAAACCTTGCGCCAACACAGCCTTCGATCGAATGCGAAGGGTGTTGCCAGGCTCATTACTCTGACCGAACCAACCTGCAAAATTGATCAGGATCTTCACCCCGGGCCCAGAACCTTTGCCCTCGATGTGTTGCCTGCCCTCCTAAGTACCTACCTGCCAGCCCAAGCGCGCACTTTATATAGCGCTCAAACTGGCTGCTTTGTTCCAGTCGGGTTCTTCGTTCGACCAATGGTGGTCGACGTTACTGGAACGTTTTAACGTTGCACGGTTCTTAACCGTGTCATTTGTAGGAACACCCATAACATGTCTACTCAAATCCAGACACAGGATGCCATCCGCACCCTAACCAACGCTTTTGCTCCAATGAACTGCCTGATCATGGCCGCTCGCAAAGGCTGCTTCAGCTTCACGCTGGTCAACGAACACGGCATCGCCCGTCACAGCGAACGCCTGTACCCCGACCAGTACTCCAGCGCCGAACCGCTGCAGGCCGTGATCGAGCGTACCCGTCAGGCACTGGTTGCCTGAGACGCCAGCAAGGCTGAAACCCCCAAGGCCCCGCCCATAAAGCGGGGCTTTTCATTGCCCGGAATTTCTCGATAAAGCGAAACGGCGTAAGCACCAAGGGATATAACAGTTATAACCGTTCGCCGAAGATGTTTTAAAAACAGTCCTTTACAGCGGGAATATGACACTACACTTCAAGTCAAGCGGCATGATCCGCTTCTGGCGGGGCCTGGACCGATCCACTGCTGCCAAGCCCACACTCTCCAGGCACCGCCCCTTTCACACTTCGAGGGTTTTATGGGTATCGCTGCCAGCGAACTGTGTCGATATGTGATCCGCCCGACGCTCCTCTACCTGGAGTGTCACAGCGCAACCGCGGAATCCTTGTTGCTGGGCATTGCCGCCAGCCAATCCGCCCTGGGTTCAGCCCTGCATGATCGCCGCGGACATGGCTTGTATCGCATCACAGAGCCCCGACACCAGGCACTTTGGGACCATTACCTGGCGCGGGATCCGGAACGGGCCAGCCTGGTGCGCGGCCTGGCCAGCCAGCACGCCTTTCTCAGCGGCCCGCACCTGGAATTGACCGTCAACCTGCGCTACGCCACCGCCATCGCCTGGCTGTTGGTGGAGGAACAGAACACCGCGCTTCCCGACGCCGATGACCTGCTGGGCATGGCCCGCATCTGGCGCCAGACTTTTCATCCCCAAGGGCGCCTGCGAGATTTCACCTGCGCTTGGCGAAGCTGTGTTTCACCGCTGAATCAGGTCGCTTGCTGACGGGAAATTTGGAAAGTTCCTACAACGGTCGCGAATCTGGTCGGATTGTCCTACAAAACCGCTCTAAATCAAGCCATCCAGGCTATAGCGCTTGAACGAAAATGTTGGTAATTTTCGCCCCGGTGATCACCAGGAGTTCTAACAATGAAAAAAATGATGCTCAAAACCACACTTGGCCTTGCCGTTACCTTGGCATCCACGCAACTTTTCGCCAGTGGCTTTGCCTTGAACGAACAAAGCATCAGTGGCATGGGCACTGGTTTCGCAGGTCGTTCCTCCTCTGCCGATGACGCCAGCACCGTGTTCGGCAACCCTGCCGGCATGTCGCGCCTCAAGCGCCAGCAAGTCACCGGTGGTTTCGCCGCCATCGATGCCTCGACCGACATCGACGATGCCAGCGGCACCCAGTCCGGTACCAACAAGGGCGACATGGTTCCGCTCACTGGCGTTCCGATGGGTTACTACGTCAAGCCTATCGATGATCAATGGGCGTTCGGCCTGGGTGTCTACGCACCGTTCGGCTTGATCACCGACTACGAAAATGGTTTCCAGGGCCGGAGTTTCGGCAGCAAGAGCGAAGTCAAAGTCGTCACGTTCCAGCCAACCGTCAGCTATGCCTTCAACGACAAGGTATCGATCGGTTTCGGCCCGACCATCAACCGTATTTCCGGCTCCCTGGAATCGCAGCTCGGCGTGCCAGGCTTGCCTGAGGCCGGCGTGGAGATCAAGGGTGACGATATCGGCTACGGCTACAACATTGGCGTACTGGTCCAGGCAACGGACACCACGCGTGTTGGCCTGACCTATCACTCCAAGGTCAAGTACAAGCTTGAAGGCCACACTGAAGTGAGCCCGGGCGCCGGTACACCGCCCCCCCTGCTCACCGATGGTCGCTACGACGCTTCGCTGGACATCACCACGCCTGAGTCGGTGGACTTTTCGGTCACCCAGCAAATCAATGATGCCTGGACCGTCTACGCCGGCAGCACCTGGACTCGCTGGAGCCGCCTGAAAGAAATCACGGTGGAAAACGAAGGCACCAGCACTGGCGGTGGTTTACTGAACCCAGCCCTCGGCACCATCACCGAAGAACAAAACTGGCACGACACCTGGGCCTACGCCATCGGGACCTCCTACCAGTTGAACAAGCAGTGGGTACTGCGTACCGGCCTGACCTTCGACCAGGCGCCGACCAACAACACCGATCGTTCGCCACGCATCCCGACCGGCGACCGGACCATCTTCAGCCTGGGCGCCGGTTGGAGCCCGACCGATGACCTGACCATCGACGTCGCTTATTCCTACCTCAAGGAAGAAAAAGTCAACGTCAGCGGCAGCAACGCCCTCGGCCAGTCCTACAGCGCCAAATACGAAAACAGCGCCAACGGTTTCGGTGTGGGTGCAACCTACCGCTTCTAATGTTTCACGGCGAACCTGAACCCCTCGCCACCTGAAGCGAAAAAAGCCCCGTTCTCTGCAAAGAAACGGGGCTTTTTCGTGTCGGGCAATCAGGGTTTTGAGGCGATGGCCGTCTCCACAGCCTTGATGAAATCCGGATCGTCAGGCTTGATCCGACTGGAAAAACTGCCAACGACTTTACCCTGGCGGTCCACCACGTACTTGTAGAAATTCCACTTCGGCGCGGCGGATTGTTCAGCCAAGTGCTTGAACAGCGGTATCGCATCGGCGCCGCGCACCGGCTGTGGTTCGGTCATGGTGAAAGTCACGCCGTAGTTGACGTAGCAGACCTTGGCGGTTTCAGCCCCGTCCTTGGCTTCCTGCTTGAAATCATTGGACGGCACGCCCAGCACTTGCAAGCCTTGGTCCTTGTAGCGCTGGTTGAGCGCCTCAAGGCCTTTGAATTGCGGGGCGAACCCACAGAAGCTGGCAGTGTTGACCACCACCAGGGGCTTGCCGGCGAAGCGCTGGCATAAGTCGACGGTTTCCTTGGCCCGCAGCTTGGGCAACGAACCCTCCAGCAACGGCGGGCAGTCGGCGGCCCAGACTTGCCCGGTCACAGCCAGCAACAGGGCGGGGACAGCAAACCAGCGCATCAACATGTCGGTATATCCTTAAAAACGTGTCAGACCCACGACGTTACTCGCCGCGTCCGATGCCGTCCATTGTTCAGCACGTGCCCATGCCCAGTTGCATCAACGCCAAGCCGCCCTGATGCCAACCCCACCAGGCAAACGCCAGCAGCAGGCCGGCACCGACAGCGATCAACCACGGGCCGACGCGACTCATGCCGCACCGACCTGGACTTGCAAGCGCGCCACCGGCCGCTCACGCACCGGCCAGTTCAACGCCGCCGCCAACAGGCTGAGCAGGATCGACACCTGCCAGATCAAGTCGTAGCTGCCGGTGCGGTCGTACACCACCCCGCCCAGCCAACCACCGAGGAACGAGCCCAACTGGTGGAACAGGAACACGATCCCACCCAACATCGAGAGATTTCGTACACCAAACAACGTCGCCACCGTGCCATTGGTCAACGGCACCGTCGACAGCCACAGAAAGCCCATCGCCATGCCGAACAGGTACGCCGTGGTGGTGGTCACCGGCAGCCACAGGAACAAACCGATCACCACCGCCCGCATCAGGTACAACCCGGTCAGCAGGCGCGGCTTGGACATGCGCCCGCCCAGCCAGCCGGCGGTATAGGTGCCGAAAATATTGAACAAACCGACCAGGGCCAACACAGTGGTGCCGACGCTGGCGGGCAGGTGCTGGTCCACCAGGTACGCCGGCAGATGCACGCCGATGAACACCACCTGGAAACCGCAGACAAAAAAGCCCACCGCCAGCAACCAGAACCCGGAATGGCTGCACGCTTCGCGCAAGGCTTCGGCCAGGGTTTGTTCATGGCCGGCCACCGGCAACGGCGCGTCCTTGAGCATGCTCACCAGCGGCACGATCAACGCCACCAGCAACCCCAGCGCCAGCAGCGCCGCCGACCAACCGAGCCAGCCGATCAGCCCCAACGTACCCGGCAACATGGCGAACTGGCCAAAGGAACCGGCAGCACTGGCGATGCCCATGCCCATGCTGCGTTTTTCCGGCGGCACGGCCCGTCCGACCACGCCCAGGATCACCGAGAAAGACGTGCCCGACAGGCCGATGCCAATCAACAGCCCCGCACTCAACGACAAGGACCATGGCGAGTCGGCCATGCCCATGAATACCAAGCCGACGGCATAAAGAACCCCGCCGATGAGCACCACTTTCGCCGCACCGAAGCGGTCGGCCAAGGCGCCGGTGAAAGGCTGCGCCAGGCCCCAGATCAGATTCTGCAAGGCAATGGCGAAGGCGAACACCTCACGGCCCCAGCCGAACTCGGCACTCATGGGCGCCAGGAACAGGCCGAAGCCATGCCGCACACCCAGGGACAACGCCAGGATCAGCGCGCTGCCCACCAGGACCCAACCACAGGTACGCCACATCGATGTCATGCTTATTCTCCGGTCGCGGGTATATACCCACTTATCATCGGAAGAACCGGCGTCACGCCAGTTCATCCAGCAAGGCCAGCAAGGTCGCGCGCTTTTCAGCACCGAGCTTATCGATCAGTTTCTGTTGCGCCGCTTCCCAGGCCGGCAACGCCGCCGCCAACCTGGCATGCCCCGCCTCGGTGAGCACGACGATGCGATTACGCAAATCGTCGCCCTCAGCCAGCTTCACCAGCCCCTCGCCTTCCAGCACTCGCAGGTTGCGCCCGAGGGTGCTGCGGTCCAACCCCATGGCCTCGGCCAGGGATGAGATGCTCGGCTGGTCCAGGCGCGCCAGGTTGTTCAGCAAAGAATACTGGGCAACGTTGATCCCGAAGCCGTCGAGGGCGCCGTCGTAGTACCTGCTGACGCCACGGGCGGCACGACGCAGGTTGATGCACAGACATTGGGAAGGAAGCATGGTGCGTGTATATACCCGGGGTTGGTGGAATGCAAATTTAAATGGAGGATACATTCGCGTCATAGCCCACCCCGACCTCGCGCGCTCCTGACTTTTGCCCATCAGGACAAGCGGTACCCGCCGCCGAAGGGGAATAAATCCCACAACATCAAACGCTTCGGCTGACATCCTTTTCGATCATTCCTCATTAGAGTCCACCACCTGTAATGTCTGACAGGTTTCATCTGGTTTGAATCGGGCTATAAACGAAACCGTGCCTCCAGCCCTGGCTCAGGGGCTGAAGACGGGTCGTGCGAACCATGCCATCGGGAAGTAGGAAGATTCTGCCGTCCCCACGCCATCACTGATGATGAATGGGAGTTTCAGTCATGTACCACAGCACCGCGATTTCTGGACACTCGTCGCCATATCAAGACCATTCCCCCTCTACGGAGAGCAACCAACCCCAAGCGATTCGACTCACCAAACGTGAAAAGGAATTCCTGCTATGGAGCGAGGCCGGCAAATCTTCCTGGGAGATTTCCATGATCGTTGATTGCAGCGAAGCCAACGTCAATTATCACTTCAATAACATCCGCCGAAAATTCGGCGTCGGTTCGCGGCATCTCGCGGGGAAAATCGCGCGCGAACGCGGCTTGATCTAAGCGCTCCGATGGCATCTCTACAACGGTCGGGATGTGCTTGGACCTTGTAGAGGCAGCAATGAATCTGAACCACACGCCTGCACACTGCGATATTTTCGGCCTCAGTGCCTGTGACGATACGCAAGTGTCGCACAGGCCCCCTCCGGATAACCCCATACGCATCATCCTTGCCGACGATCACCCCGTCGTGCTGACGGGCATCGAAATGGTCCTGGCGGGGGCTGGTTTTTCAGTAGTTGCCAAGGCTCGCAATGCCGATGAACTGCTCCAATACTTGGAGCGCACCCCCTGCGACCTGGTGATCAGCGACTATTCGATGCCCGATGGGCAGTTCCCGGACGGCCTGGCCCTGATGGGTTATTTAAAACGCCACTACCGCGCCTGCCCCCTGATCGTGATCACCATGCTGCGCAATCCGTCCGTGTTGCAGGCCTTGCTCAATGCCGGCGTGAACGGCTTGTTCGATAAACGCAGTCCTTTGACGGAACTGAGACAGGCCATTCTCGGTGTTACCCAAGGGCGGCGGTATACATGCCCGGCGTTCCTCGATCTTCTACAAGGGCAATCCTTGGCCACCACCGGCTCGGACGTCAGCCGGGTGAGCCTTTCCGAGCGAGAGTTGGAGGTGGTGAGGTTGTTCGTGCGCGGGATGTCGGGCAGACAGATAGCGGCCCAGCTCAATCGCAGTGAAAAAACCATCAGCCGACAAAAGCGCACCGCCATGGACAAGTTGGGACTTGGCCATGACGGTGGGTTGGTGGAGTTTGCTCGGGTGAGTGGGTTATCTAGATGAATTCACGACCGGCGTAGGCGATATAATTCCGCTTGCCAATTCCGTCGTTGCTCGGAGCTTACCTGCATATAGTCATGGCGTTGATTGTAATCACGATCAAGCTTCAACTCTAACTCGTCTATTCGGCGCTGAGTGCGAGGAGACCACGAGGGCGTTAGTTGAACTTGTTCGGGTTCGGCATTCCGAACTGGCTCTAATCGCATTCGCACTCGATCAGATGGCCGCGTTGATGGGGCAGAAGGAAGCATCGCCCCTTGCCTTGATTGTTTGACACCCCCTTGTAGAGGAGTTATATCGCTACGTTTGGGCGGAGGAGCGGAGTCGATCTCTGTAACCAGTTTTACGCGGGCAGGTGTCCTTTCAGGTACGCCGATTTCCTCATATAGGGGGTTATACTTTACCCTCTTTGCATCCGGCATAGCACTTTTCAACCCAGGATCCTCAAAGACCACATTTGCTCTCTTAGCAACTGAAGACTTTGATTTAAATCCAAAAAACTTTCTTAGAAAACTTAAAACACCATGTCCCGTAGGATCCGTAAAATTAACCGGATCCCGGCAATACGCATACGCATTCATCCCCCCATCCCCAAACGGGCTCCAACTGTCCGGACTATGAAACCTCATCAACCGTGGATTGAACGCCCGATAGCCATTACCCAGCAAATACCACCCCGTCTCATCCCTGACTTCACCGTTGTAGCCCGGGCGTGAAGCAACCGACTGCTCCGCATCACGGTAGCCGTAGGCGGCATAAGCGATTTCCCTCACTTCACCACCGTCAACCTCCCTCAGCACACTGCCGCTGTAATCACCCGCCAACAGTAAAGACTTTGGGCCCGCACCTTCCTGGTGCTCGGCAAGCATCACCCCATCGGCCGATACGTAAGTCCGGCTCTGCGTAGCGCCAACCGAATTAACCGGGGTGCCATTGCGGTAAAACTGTTGCTCCCGGTCGCCATCGCTGCCGCTGGCCGACAATTGATCGCCACCGTCATACCCATAGAACCGACTGCCGTCGGAACCAGGCCCACTCACCTCAACCAAGCGGGACAGCAGGTCATAGGACAAGGTCCGTCCTTCCTCGTCCTTGATCAGGTTGCCATTGGCATCGTATTCAAGTTCGATATCCGGGTAGTCGGCATGGGAGTTGGTGACGCGCGTCAGTTGGGCCGGGTCCGGGTTGTTGTATACGAAAATCGCCGTATTGTCTTCGGTGGTTTGGCCCTTGATGAAGAAGGTGCGCACTCGGTCGTGATTATCCAGCGCATCGAAGAAGAACAGCTGCCGCGTCATCGGGTAGCCAAAAGGGTCCACTGGCGCCTGAGGTCCTTCACAGCGGTATTCTTCGAGCCGCCCGCGAAGTTCATAGCTATAGGTCTCCTTGCGAAGCAAAGTGTCGCCCTGGCTCGCCCCTTCACTCAACTCGCGCCGTTCTATCTGGTCCAGGCCGTTCCAGACCTGTTTCAACCATGACGTGCTGCCGTTGAGATTGAACGTGCGCAGCGTTTCCCGTCCCAGTGCATCGTATTCAAGGTCGATGATGACGGTAGTGTTCCCGTAATCCACCGTCTCGATACGTTCCATCAAACCCTGGCCGTTATACGTAAAGTCACTCCTGATGTAACTTTCGTTGCCCACAACACTCAACTGGGTATAGTTCAGCCGGCCATTGGTTCGATCGTAGTCAAACACCTGAACCTGCCCCGTTACATCCTGGTAACGAATCAACCGCCCGAGCCGACTGTGTACATAAGTCATCTCATAGGGACCAGCGCCATCCGTCACCGTGCGCATTTCAGATTTCAACTCTCCCTGGCCGTCATAGGTACGCCCAAGTTCAATATCGATCTCTGATGAGCGGGTCAGTCGCGCGTCTTTAGGGTCGTATTCATAAGTTGCCTGGATCGCCTTTGGCATTTCTTTCAGGCGGCTCACGGTTTGCTCACCCGCCACAGCGTTGCGAGTGAGCGGCTCATCCGTCAGTTCATAGGCATATTCATAATGAATCACATCGCCGCTGGGCTGGATGACGCGATCGGCCTTACTGTAGGTGGTGTCGTATTCATGCCGGGTGACTCGCCCTCCGGTCGTCGACTGGGTGAGGCGCTCCAGGCTGTCGAACGCCTGCGTGCCCAACTCTGTTGCACCCACTTTGATCAATGTCGGCAAATCGCTGCGGCTGTGGCCTGCGTATTCACGAACCACCTTATGCCCTGTCGGTAATGTGGTTTCAAGCATGCGATCGAACACATCGTAGGTATAGGACGTCTCATATCTCGCTGCATTTTTCTCCTGTACGGTGCGACCCAGACCGTCATAGAGATAGGTGTGCAGGCTGACGGAGTTTTCCTCAAGATCGAAACGCTGGACGCTCACCGGTTTCTCAAGCCGGTTGTTGGTCGTGACGGTCTTGCCCATGCCTTCGGTCCACTCCGTGGTGGTAAAGGCGATGGGATCTTCCACGGTGTGTTGCTTGACGCCCGCAGGGTCAGTGCTGCTGGATTGTTGCCCCCAATCGTCAAAGGTATAAGTGGTTGTCAATGAAAGGGGTTGAAGTTCCAGCCAGTCTATTTCTCGTTCTTCAGTCAGCTGGCCCAAGGCGTTGTAGGTTGCCTGATAGATATCTCTGTAGGCGCCATTGGAAAAATCGGCGTCCTGCTGTTCTTCCCTGATGGCCCGGTTGAAACCATCGAACCAGGTACGGGTCTTGATCTGTTTGACGTTTTCAACCTCCTGGAATGCCTGCCCGGCCATCGACCCATCATCTGTAGGACGGACGAGCCGGTAGGTATAGGTACGCGTCGCGGCGTAGTCGGGATCGTCGGGCGCCACGGTTTCCGTCAACACCCGCATCAGGGCGTCATAGGTGTTGCGAATCTTGATGTCCTTGTCCTGGGTCAAAAGGGGTTCGCCATTGAGCAGCGACCGCTCGGCGCTGACGACTTTGACCAGGCCGTCATGGCCGGTGAAGGTTTCCGTCGTGAGGAGCACGGGCTCGCCAAGCAACACTTCCCCGGCCTGGTTGGTTTTATTATTTTCGGCTTTCTCCTCGTCCGTTTTGATGCGGTACGCGTATTCCGTTGTAGAGACGTACTGATCGCCCCTCCCCACCATCGTCAGCGTTTTCAGTCTCTCCAAACCATGCCTCAACGGATCATCAGTCGCATTGAAATGTTCAAGGCTCGAGGTTTCCAGCAACACTTCGGTCTGTCCCAGCAGGTGATACGAACTTTCCTCGGATATGACCGCCCAGGGCCTTCTAAACTCGCTGTCATCCTCCTCGTCATCTGGATCCGGATCCAACGGCCGCAGCTCGACATAGCTGTACCGAGTTCGCAGTGTCGGCGCCCCGGTTTGCACATCGGGTACCAGCTCCGAGTCCGTGGTCGGCGTGACCGTTGTGTGCTCGACATGCTTGACGAACCCGTAGGGGTCCGCGGGGCACTTGCCGGGGACGCCGCCGCTCGGGTAGTACGATGTCGCCTCGGTGACGCCGCTGGTTTGGACGCTCAAGGTCTGATTGCCGTAAATGTCGTATTCGCTTGTTTCCACGTCTTGACGCCATTCACGCGGGTCGTTCGTCAGCTCCCAGCGGGTGATCGTCTCGTTAGGCAACTGGCATTGGCGTGGTTGTGCATCGAAAGATATTCCATCGGTGTCGTTTGCGTAGTAACGGGTTGCTTGCGTCTGTTGATGCATGCCCTGAACGGTGGTTTCGGATACCAGCAAATGGAAGCGATTGAAGCGGCGGGTGACGCTGCGTACTGCATCGTTCCCGACCATGAGCTGTTCGGTGGTTTCATATTCATAACGGTTCAAGACCTTATAGAGGTTGTCCAGTCCGTCATCCGTCCAATCGGCGTTCGGATAGCCGAGAAAATTATGGCCATTGGCGCTATAGGTGTATTTCACTGTGATAGGCCGCTGGTCCGCGCCAGGCTCGGTAATATGGTCGGTCACTCTTGGCAACTTGCGTTGTTCGTCACCGGGAAAGCCATGGCCCGCATCGTTGTATTGAACCGTTTCATGGGCGCCCAAAGGTGTCCAGACCTCGCTGATGCAATCCAGGCCTTTTTCAGGAAGGTATTTGAAGCGCCAACCGGCATTCTCGGTTGTGGGTAAGGTAATTCTGTCAACATTCCCTTCCTTCATGCTCAGGACCACCTCGGCTAATGGCACACCATTGACGGGATTGAAGCCCAGGGTGACGGTGTTGGTGATGAGGTTGCGGGTGATTTTAAGCAATTGGCCATTGCTGTCTCTTATGGCGCTGAGCATCGGTGCGCCAGAACCGACAGTCACATACTCCAAGGTAATTTTGTGTCCTTGCGGAGAATACATCGCCACCGGCACGGCCACCTGCGGGCTGGCGCCCTTGAGCTCCAGCACTTCGACGAGCCCGGATTTATGAACGATCTTGAACTGGCCGTCAGGCAACTGGTAGAACTGAAACTCCTCGATCTTTTGCTCCTTCATTCGCATTCGATTGGCAACACCTTCGTAGGGGCCGGTGACCTTGAATGTCTGCCCCGAATACACCGAGACGATCTGACTACTTGGGGTGTACTGACTCAGTGCAAGGTTCCAGCCCTTGCCAAAGCCACTGTCATTTGTATTCAGGGGGTTGTAATTGAGCGCTAATGGCAGGGACGGGCCACGCAAATCATTACTGAAAAGATCCGGTAACGATAACGACACGGTATACAACCCGGTTCGCGGGTCTACACCTGTCTGGATAAAGCTCATGAAGTTAAAGGCATTGGAGTGCACAGCGGTGGACGTAGTCATGGTCAGCCTCACCAACGTATAAAAATGGAGGGTTAATACATGCAATGCGACGGACCGCCGCATTGCATGTAAAAAACTTACTGAAAACACCAGTGCACCCCGGGCAACCAGATTCAATTTGCTAGCAGGCGCATCTTACTACTTGGAGCAACTTGCTAATCCCCGCGAACATCCGCGAACAATCGATTACGATCATTGGCCACAAAACCAATGGCCACCTTGTGATAATTACCCTCATCATCCCTCAAATTGAGCTTGATTTTTTCCCTTCTTAAAGGATGCAACTCAGGATATTTATCCTGTCGAATATTGGGTTTATCGGGGGGAGGAGAAACATTATGTGATTCGCGAAACAATCCAATTCGAACTTTATTTAGGGCTAAGGAAGTCAGCATCTGGGGTTTAATTCGTGTACCAAGATTTTTGATCAATACGGGATCGTATTGCATGACATTGCCACTACTTGGTTTTGTCGAATCTTTATAGGCCCAGCCGGTATAACTGAACATGGTTTCATTAGGCGCATCACTTTCCCATTGCACAATCGACCACGGCTCTTCCACCTCCACGGTCAGGAAGTCGACACCGACCTGCTGATCACGGCGATAGGTTAAAGCCCAGTAATCCACCGTCTCCAGAAAGTTGTCAAAATCGTAGTCATCGTTCGGATCTGGGTTATTTCCGCCGCCGCCAGCCACACGTATGCGTTCCATTTTATAATCATCTTTTTGGGGGCTTGGCACGGCTTGGGGAACAAGTGAAATAATTCCGTCTTCGGTCCCCGGGTAAGTGTCCGAGCGCCAGGGATTTCCTAATACATCGTCAAACACCGCATAAAATTGGGTGGCCAGGGTGGAGCGAGTCACCATAAATAAGTTAACTCTGTCGGATGACGCTGAAACCCCGCTTTGCGTTTGTGTTTCGCCAGAGGCCACACCCGGGTACGGTTTGAAGCGATTGGAATCCCTCGTCTGCGCCCACAGTGCCTGCGTCCCGCTAACGTCTTCGATACCTTCTTGCAGAGCCGGCACCTCGGGTACTTGTTGGTTCGATTGGACGTAGAACATCCTCAATGAATCTTCTTCTTCCTGGTTCAGCGGTGCGCCGTTTGTTTGAATAATCGCCTGGAGTTGCAATTGTTGAAAACCATTGGCGAACAACTTCTCGGAACGCATTGCCACCAACTGAAATTTGTTAAGTCCTGTCCAGCGCGCTTCCTCAATATGGGAGGCCAGTTTTATGATGCTGTAGCCCGCATACAATAACCCAAAATCCGGATGAGATATTTCACACCTGACGATATCGTAGGGTCGACGAGGCGCCGCTGGAGCGGTGTAAATGCCATCGCTGCTGACCGTCCCCTCTCCAATCACTTGCCAAGTGCGCGTAAGAGCGTCCGGAGCACCCGACCTTTCCCTTAACGTCACGCTCGCAAAGCGCTCCACACTCGCGCTAAACCGCGGCTCTATATCCAGCGTGGGCGCAACCCGCGTCAACACCACCGAAGCCTCGCCCGTCTCACCGGTGTCATCCTCGACGGTGATGGTGTCGACAACGGTGAACTCGGGCAACGCCAGCAACTGGGCGGCCGATGGAGGAGTATAAGTGGCGGTATGACCCGACACGGAGAGCGTTCCATACAGGGGTTGTTTCCAGGTCAGTGTCGCCCCCCTCAGCGCTGTCGCGACGAAGGTCACGGTACTTGTCTGCCCCTCTATGCGTGACACGACCCCAGGGGAAATAGCCATCGATCGGGTAGAGACCAGCAACAAGGCCTGAACCTTGTGCTCGATTTGCGTCTGAGGATCTGTGTAGGAGGCCGTAACGATATTGCGCACCAGATCCCGGCCTAACTCGGCACCGGTGACGGGCTGGTAAAATCCGGAGGTCGAATTGATCGTACCCGCCGACGTATTCGAATTAAGACTCCTGACGCTCCACGTAACGTTTGTCGCGATGCCGTTAAGGTAAGCCTTGTATTCAAACGGCACGCTACCGGCCTTCATGACGTGAACGCCGGGCTCGATGGTCAATGACGTACTGGAGGGATCCAGGCTGCCGAATATCACCAAGTCCTTGGGAACATGACGGGAATGCTCCACGAACACGTTTTTTTCGCCGGGAAAAAGCAGGCTCTGGATAAGCGCCAGTTTGTCATCGTCGGATCTCGAGACGTACTCTTCGGCCAGCACCATGGTTGCCGAATAGTCACCGTCATCGGGAATCAGATACGGAAAGCGCTCCGGAGACGGAGTTTCTCCGCCGTATTCGCTCCCCCTGAGCTTTATCATGACGACCACGGCGCCATCGGCCGCGTTCTTCGCTCTCGCTACCTCCGCCCCGGGTGCCCGCTGGGTCAGTACGACAAAATCCGTCGGGGTCAAATCACTTTGCCCTTTGAGGTCGAGAATACCCAGCACATAAACCTGCCGTTCAGGCGGCAGTGCCTTGAAACGCTCATCGAAGTACGCGCCAATTTTGGTTTGGCCCGTCGCCGACCCTGGGAGATTGCAGGAAAATCGAGTCCCTTTGGATAAATCCAGTGTCACCCTGCCCAGGCGGTCGACCACACCCACCACCAAGGAAAGGTCCAGTTCCACGGTCAGCGTATAGCCGTGAGCTTCGGTAATATCGAATTCATACAACAAGCCACGGTTTTTTTCATGAACACTAAAGTTCCCGCCCAAAATACTTAATGTCAACTTTGCTCGGGAAGTATCTAGCCGTGCGGGCTCGAACGATAGTAAGGGTTTACCCAGCATGACTTGCGTCATCACGCCATATTCGGTTCCTGAATCATTAAGATCCATGCTGCCGGAAAATACTGGCAAATAGCTGGCGCCATCGTACTTTTCCAACCATTGTTGCTGGAGCACCCTATTAAGCCGCTCACGATTGAAAGCACACACTGCGCCCCAGCCACGGGTAATCGAGCCTGCTTTCATTTTTTCAACGATATCGGCAAGAGAATTACTGGTCATTTTGAGTGTCCTCGACGATTGACGTGACGTTATCCAAAAGCTCATTGGCCTTTTCCCGGGTAGTGGGGTCCAGACAGAGTTCTTCCAGTTTTTCAGAGGCCTCGCTCAAGAGGTTTTTTAGCTCATCGAAAGCAGACGTTTGCGAGTCTTCTTTTTGAGGTTTCGGCGGCAAGGGAGCGAGCGGTAACGGTTGGATAGAAAATCCGTCGTCGTCAATACCAAAGTCAACCGAATACTGCCGGGCTTTTATCAAAACAAACTGACTATTGGTTGTTTGACTTGCGGTGAAGACCCCAGTAACTGAATCAATTGATCCAGCATCTTCAGGCATACAGGACCATGTCAGTCCCGCTGAGATAGGCACGCCGTTCCTTTTGGCAATTAATTTTGCCTGATTTGCTGGAAGCCCCTGGTATTCCAGTGTTACAGACAGCACTTGTGAGAAGTGCTTGACCACCATAAAAGAACTCTGTTTTTGGCCAGTCGCGGTGTTTTCCACAACGACTTCGTCTAAGGTGAACGTGGGTGCCCCAGGCGCTTTTCTCAGCGGGGCGCGGTAGATATTCTCCCCGTTTTCATTGGCTGTCGGGTCGATACTGCCGCCACCGATGACGCTCCACCCCAAGACACCGTCCATGCTATGAGCGCTAAGCTGACGGGTCTCTGTTTCATTTTCCTTGGAAGCATTACAAATCTCGATCAGAGGGTTGAGTGTAATAGCCCTGGCCACTACCGTGACCAAAGCCCTGCTGATATGAGGACCATTGCCGGGTCCGGTCGCAATGACTTTGACCCGTTTGTAAGTGCCTTGGATATCGGCCAACGAAGGTGCAGTATAAACACCCGTGGTTTCATTCATTTGCCCGGCGCCCGGAGTGTTACCATCAAGGTCCTCGACCCTCCACTTGACCCCTGTTATTGGTGGCACCGTCTTGAATGTGTGGTTCTGGCCGTGAGTCAGCATGATTTCAACGGGGTCGATGGCAAATGTAGTCAAACGAGGATTGATAGAACCGAATAGAATCATTTCACCCGGCAGGTCTAATGTTTTGAGTTGTACGGCGTCTTCAGCGTTGAACAGAAGCGTGTGCAAGAGAAAAATATCGATTTCATCGAGCCCGTTGAACACCTTCAATGTCGCGTCAGCGGCGTGGCCAAGTATCTCCCATTTGAAGCGCTCGGAGGTCATATCATTTTTTAGATCTTCGGGAAAATCCTCGGTCCCCTCGGTAATCACCTTCAGATAGCCTTCACGGTCTTGCAGGGTAACCACAAGCCGACGCGAAGTTGGATCGATTGAAAAAGCATAGGTGGCACTAAATCCAAACCCCATATTGAAGACTCTTTCAGCGCTATTGAAATAACACTTCATCTGAGTCAGATTTTGCTCACTCCCCATACCCACTTCAAAATGGGGCTCACCCATAGTCGAGTCGTAAAATGTCATCGTCAACAAATTTTCAGCATTGATAAAAATAGGAATCAGATAACCGTAATAATCAATGCGTCTCCCCCCCCCTACAGTGGCGGTAAACCGCGGAACTTCTAGCGCACCTTGAGTACCCTCCTTAACCTTTATTCGATAAGTGAAGCCATTGGTATTTGTTTCACCTTCAAACTCAGCATTGGGCGCATTAAACGCGCGAGCCGTACCTTTACCAATAATTCCGTGCATCAGGAAACGACTGCCAAATATTGTCAAGGTGTCGAGGTCGGTCCGATCACTGGGCAAAGGATAGTACCAATCCTCCCCGGGCATCCCGCCCTCTAACTCATCATCCATCCTGATACGCATTTCAACGGCACCATTGCCGAAGTTTGCCGCCCCGCGTGCAGCCGCCCCCTCCTCCATAATGGTACGCAGCTTGAACGATTGGGGTTTCATGAATTCTTGGGTGGTCCGCGCCAAGGTACCCAAGGTAAACGTACGCCGTTCCTCATCAGCTTCTCTGAACTTACGTTTGAAGAAAGCCCCGGCCATTCGTCGTTGATGCTCGATCCGATCGCCTTTCACCTCCCAGATATAGCGCTGAGAACCAGCATCGCCCAAGTCCAGCACCACCTTCCCATCCCTAGTGACACTACCCTGAATATCCTTGAGCAGAACCCGGTCAGCGCTCAACTCTGGATGGTCCAACGGGTCGAAGGAGCTGATCCTATTGACCTGAGCGAACCCGGCCACGTCATCCAATTTAATATTTTTACCCCCCATAATGGCCATCTTCATATTGACTTCGGCGGAGTTAGGGTCCGGGTTATTGTCAAAACTCAAGCGTGGCGCATCGGTGACATAATCGATCAACCAACTCCAATCGGTCTCTCCCGGCGAGTAAGCTTCATTAATAGGGGGCATTACCGAGTGTTTATCGTGCTTTTCAATATACTCCTGCAACAGTAACTGGTTGCATTTGCCTTTATCATAAGCCACCAGCGCACTCCATTCACTCGTACGAGGCTTGAGCGCGGCCCATTGCAGATATTGGGCGAGCGTTTTTTTTGGTGCGGACATGGTATTTATCCTCGTATCGTTAAATGACAGGATCGCCGCTGTACCCAACGGGTGAGCTGGCAAGTGCGTTGATACATGGTATGCGGGGGTAAAGGGTACGACCGTTTCCTGTGTTTTCGTTGAACGTTTCCGGGGCAGGTTTAATAGGGAACGGCACGAGCGGTAACGGCTGGAGGGAAAATCCGTCGTCGTCAATATCAAAGTCAGCCGAATACTGCCGGGCTTTTATCAAAACAAATTGACTATTGGTTATTTCACTTGCGGTGAAGACCCCAGTAACTGAATCAATTGATCCAGCCTCTTCAGGCATACAGGACCATGTCAGTCCCGCTGTAATAGGCAAGCCGTTCCTTTTGGCAATTAATTTTGCCTGATTTGCTGGAAGCCCCTGGTATTCCAGTGTTACCGACAGCACTTGTGAGAAGTGCTTGACCACCATAAAAGAACTCTGTTTTTGGCCAGTCGTTGTGTTTTCCACAACGACTTCGTCCAAGGTGAACGTGGGTGCCCCAGGCTCTTTTCTCAGCGGGGCGCGGTAGATATTCTCCCCGTATTCATTGGCTGTCGGGTCGATACTGCCGTCACCGATGACGCTCCACCTCAAGTCACCGTCCAGGCTATGAGCGCTAAGCTGACGGGTCTCTGTTTCTTCATTTTCCTTGGAAGCGATACAGATCTCGATCAGAGGATTGAGTGTCATAGCCCTGGCCACTACCGTGACCAACGCCCTGCTGACATGGCGATTACCAGGGCCCGTCGCAACGATCTTGATTCGTTGGTAAGCCCCATTGATCTGCGCCAATGCAGGCGCGATATAGGCGCCGGTATCTGCATTTATTTGCCCCACGCCCGCCGTATTACCTTCAAGCCCCTCCACGCTCCATTTGACCCCCGGTGTTTCAGGTATTGTCTTGAACCGATAGGCTTGACCGTGGCTCAACAGAACTTCTACCGGATCGATGGCAAACGTACCCAAGCGAGCGCCGATGGAACCGAAAAGAAACATTTCGCCCGTCAGGTCAGCGGTCTTGAGTTGTACGGCATTCTCGGCGTTAAAAAGAAGCGTATCGAGAATGAACGCGTCGATTGCCTCGAGCCCGTTGAATATTTGCCTAACTGCAAGGCCAACGAGACTCGCTAACCCCATATTGAACTCGGCTGTACGCATATAGGCTGCCACGTCCCACGGCAGCAGCACATTTGGATAAAACTCTACAGCCGCGTGAGCCGACTCCAAACTTACTTGCAGACGGCGCGACTCTCGATCCAGCGAAAAACGATAAGTGCCGCTGAAGCCAAGCCCCATTAGACAGTGGAAGGGAACTCCATTTACGGTACATATCATCCAGCGCTTTGTATCGGCACTTCCCATCCCCACGCCCAACGATAGCGATCCATCCGCCCCTCGATAAAGGGTCATCGTGAGTCGATAATCCTGGTTGATATAAATCGGGCATTTATAGTGGCTGAACGTTACTTTCCTGTCGCCAATGCCAGCTTCGAACGGTGGAATTTCCAGATACCCTTCGGTACCAGACTTAACGCCCAACCATTCGATGAAACCTCGGTGATCGATCCTACTGTCAAATTGAGCGTTGGGCGCGTTGAATGCCCTGGCCGTGCCCTTACCAATGATGCTGTGCATGAAAAAGTGTGAACCGAATGCTATCAATGCATCCAGATCGGGTCGGTCGCTGGGCAAGGGGTATAGCCAATCTTCACCCGGCAAGCCACCCGGCGCCTCGCCATCCATGGCAACACGCATTTCAATAAGGCCGTTGCCATAGTTAGCCACCCCACGCGTATCCGCGCCCTTCTCCATAAGCGTGCGCAGCCTGAAAGACTGAGGCGTCATGAAACCTTGGCTGGTCCATGCCAATTTCCCCAGGGAAAACGTTCGCCTGACCGGATCGGCCTCCTGGAACAGACGCTTGAACAATGTCCCGGCCATCCGGCGCTCACGCGCTTCCCGGTCACCTGTCAGCTCCCAGGCATGGGCTTGAGAAAGCGGATCCCCTAGATCCAGCAACACTTCACCATTTTGGTCAACGCTGCCCTGAACATTCTTAAGCAGCACTCCTTCGGCCTCCAGGCGCGGAAAATCCAAAGGGTCAAAGACACTGATCGTTTTGACTTCAGCATGGCCAGCCGTGTCGGCCAGCGATATTTTCTTGCCCCCGACAATGGCCATGCTCATATTGACTTCGGCCGATTGCCCGTCAGGGTCGTTATCGAAACTCAACCGTGGCGCATCGATGATATAGCCCAGCAGCCAGTTCCATGTGTTCTCGCCTGTCCGATAAACCAGATCGACGGGAGGCATCATTGAAGGGTGGTCATATTTTTCGATGTATTCCTGCAACAGTAACTGGTTACATTTGTTTCGGTCATAAGCCACCAGCGCACTCCAACCGTTAGTTCTTGGTTTGAGTGCGGCCCATTGCAAATATTCTGCAAACGTTTTCCGGGACGCGGCCATGATTCGTATCCTCAGTTATCTAACGATAATGAGCTTTAATAAGCCTTCTCAGCTCGCCAATGTGAAGCTGGCGGGCAAATAGAAAGTTTCCGCGCCCTGTTCGTAAGTAATAATGACTTGCACGCTGATGCTTCCAAGTTTGAAAACCTGAAAATCGGACGCCGTGACCGTTTTTGTTATTGACCCGTTCGTGACGTCATTCTCGGCGACAGGATAATTATCAAAAATGGGTACCGCCCGAGGCGAATCGTCGTTGCCTTTGCCATTAATGATGGCATTGACAATTTGACCTTCTCGCATATACGGCCAGCGAGGTAGAGTGAACAATTCACCACCGGACTCAATTCGACTGATATAAATGGTTCCATTGGTCAGTTGAGCTTGGGCAGATTGAATGGTCGTGTAATGTGTTTTGTCGATCGGCAATACACGGACAACGAAAACATCTGACTTGACCGGTCCGGGATCGCCATCTTGCAAGACGGTGTAATACACCGGGACCGCCCTGTCCAAATTCGCAGGAATATGTTCTGGCGGGACGTTGTACGTACGGCTTCCCGGGGTTACGGGTGCTAACGCAGTATATTTACCGCTGGTGCCATAACCGTCCCAATACACTTTGACTTCATCATCGGCGCCATAGTTGGCTTGCGGGTCTATATCAATGGTCACACCAGAGGCGCTCAAACCCAGGACATCCAATACTCCTTCCCCTGACACGGGATCATCCGGGTCGGGGCGGGCATTCTTGACGATGACCATCGGCAGCTTCAGAGGGGCACGTACATTGGCTGGGTAAGGTGTGGACGAAAGGCCTTTACCGGCCCAGGCGTATTCATACCGCAGATCGATGCTGGCCCCTTGGCTGGCGCTGAGCCATGCCGGATCCAACATGAATTCGAAAAACCCTTTGTCCAAGGTCGAAGCGTCGACATTGGCGCGTAACACGACCTGTTCCATGCCGGTGATCGACGAAGTAGCGTGACAGAGCACTTCATCACCGATGCTCATGTCGGGATAACCCTCGATGCGCAATGGCAGCCCATCGGAAAAAAGCAAGGGGTTGATCGTGCCACCGCTATGGCCGACGATCGTCAAGGCCGGCAACATCGCCGCGCTCGGCGCCAGGAGTTGGAAGGTTTGCCGGGTGGAGAACGTAGTTTCTTGCGTGGCACTGGCGTATTGGATGCCGTAGTACAACTCCATCGAGCCGTCTTCGACCCGCAACAGGTCGGAGCGGTTGAGAAACAGGCCAAGCGGCTTGCCCGGTTCACCCTCCCCGACAACAGTCGGATAGGCCAGGGCGGGGGTGTATTCGCTGCCGTCCGGGTAAAACCTGCGGCAATGCAGGGTGACCGTATCGCCCACCGACATCGCCTGATAAGGCACCACCCAGGGTGTAATGATCGCCTCTGCAGTATCCAGGTCCACATGCAGGTCATGGGAATCCCGGATCTGCACCACGGGCAACGCTGCTGCGGCCCTGGGACGCCTGCCGACAAAGAAAAACAAGCGCAACGATTCGTCGCCCGTTGCTTCGCCGGGTTTGCGCACCCGATACGAGTAGAAAACGCTGCCGTTGAGAAGCTGACGCAGGACGCTGTTCTCGATCATCACCGGCATGCCCTCGGGAGTCAGCGCGTCGTCGACTACCTCGGCTTCATCATTGAACTTGTCGACGATTTCACCGTGCTCGCCACAACCGAACCAACTGATGACGATCTTGTCGCCGTCGGCTATGTCGTCGTACTTGACAAATGTTTGCAGATCGTCTGTGCCAAGCCTGTCCAGGTCGATGGCGTTGTCCGGCCCCAGCGTGGGAATGGTCGGCGCTTGGTTTGCCTGCGTCCGAATCGTCATGTTCCGGGTTCCTTATGCTTGAGCATTCTTTAAGCACCGACAGCGCCGCAAAAAAACGGTCGCAGTGAGCGTGCCCCTACAGGTTTACGCTCGAAGCGAGGACTTGGGAACTATCAGAACTGTTAGGTTTACGACGGTGCTTTTTCTGTTAGCTTCTTATGAAATCCGTACTTTCCATGCGCGACGAAAGCACGATTTTATAGAGCGGTCATTGACGCACAACGCAGAAAGGGAAGAAGGAGTGACACATGAATAACTTCAAACACTATCTACCAATACTTTTATTGAGCCTGATCAGCTCGAGTGGCACTGCAAACGAAAACATAAGTAACACAAAGGATACCAGCAATGCCTTAGGACAAATTGAGGTTATTGAAGGTGATGGCATCCACAAGTGCAGCATTCCAGCGTTGGATGGGGAATATGTGGTCTCAAAACATGGCTGCACAAACGATCAAGCCTATAACGTTCGTTTCATTAACGTACCGTCCGCGCTCCGCATCACATTCTTGGATGACAAGTGGACTTCAACATGCAAATGGAGTGCGGGTTGGGAAATAGAAGTTCGCACGATAAAAAACCCCACCACTACTGACCCGATGTCTCTCGATACAATGTTCAACGCACCTGCGGGACAGATCATTGAACCCGGTGTATTGAAGACCCGGCATAGCGGCGGCGGGACGGTCGGTGGACACCTTAGCTGCATAGAGGTCAAATCAGGCACATGAGAATACTAATATTACTCAAGGAATCTTAATTATGGCCACCACCACCGCCGTCCACTCCAACGCCTTCAACTTCCTCAGCTTCGTTCAATCCGGAGTCGACGCGCGCACGGGTCAATACACCATTTCCTTATCTCTACCCGAAGTCAAAACCTGCGAACTCAGCGGCCCGGTGGTGCCCCTGACGCTAAACTTCAATCCCCTCAACACGGTCAACGCCGGTTTTGGCCTGGGCTGGGAAATGGGCCTGACGCAATATGCCCCCAGCAACCAGATCATTTCCTTGCATTCAGGCGAAACATTCAAGGTGACCGGCCCTTACCCCGGCTTCGCCAATCGCTTGCGGATGAAAGAACAGAAAATAGAAAACTTCAAATTATTTACCGTGCCCGACACAGCACAGTTCAAGGTTGTGCACAAGTCGGGATTGGTGGAAGTACTGGAACTGAAGGGGGCCAGCCCGCAAGTGGCCGTGCCAATCAGACTGTATTCTCCACAGGGACATGAAGTCACCCTTGAGTACATTTCCGTCAACGGCAAGCCCATGCTCAGTGCGATGCGGGATAACACGGGGGCGGTGCTGCAAATCACTCGCGACACGACAGCGCATACCGTCACGTTCTCGCTGGGCATCGTTAATGGGACGCCTTCAGCGCGGGTGGTCATGAACCTTAAGGACGACCGCGTAGACCGCATCACGCTGCCGACCACCGAAGGCGCCGGCTGGCGCTTCGAATACCGGACCGAAAAAGACCTGGCTTGCATCAGCGAAGTGTGGACGCCCCTGGGTGCTCATGAAACCGTCAGGTACAACGACGAGGGCCACGGTTTTCCGGGCGGGGACAACTCGCGCAAGTTGCCCCGGGTGACCGATCACATCACCGACCCTGGCAGCGGCGACCCGCCCATTACCGTGAAGTACAGCTACAGTGCCGACGGCCATAACTTCCTGGGCTACGGCAGTTCGATCGACTGGGATGATAGCGGACTGGACAACCTGTTCAGGGTCCTCGATCGTTACACCTACAGTTCCACCGAACGCCTGACGATTGGAAGTGAAACCGTGCGCAGCATCACTCGCACCTTCAACCGCTTCCACCTGCAGACCGAGGAAGTCGTTGCCCAAGGCAACCACCAGAAAACCCTGCGCACGCGCTACTACGCCGATGATGACGACAAGCTGTCCTTCGACAACCAGCCGCGGCAATGCCAACTACCCAGGCAAACATCGACGCTGTGGGCCCTCAGCGATGACCCGCGTTTCTGGCGCCTGGACAAGGAAATTACCGAATACGACATCCATGGCAACCAGACACTACGCATCGAACCCACCGGCCTTACCGAGACGATTACCTACTACCCCAACGACGGTGTCGAAGGCTTTTGCCCGGCAGACCCGTACGGCTTCGTGCGGCATGTCCGGGAGAAGACGGTAACGCCGTCAAGCGACCCCCAGCGCGTCCCGGGCCTGGAGCCCGGCGCGTCGGTCAAGCGCGCCCGGTTTCGCTATGAAACATTGCCGGCCATCAGCGACAGTGCGATCCCACAGCCCTGGTTGTGCGTGGTGGAAGAGCGCCTGTATGAATTGATCGACGAGACGGAGCGACAACTTTCCCTCACGGTCTTTGACTATATCAATGACCCCGCCACCCCGTTGACCCACGGCCGGCGCGCGCGGCAAGCCATTACCCTGGGCGATGACTCCGGGCCGACCTCGGTCATCGATTACAGCTACACGAAGAATCCCAGCAACCAATCCTTGCGCACCGTGCAACAGTTTTCGTCGGATGTCGACAACGCCGTGCGCACGGTGATCGACGAACGCTCGATGCTCAATGGCGAACCTTTGCTGGTCACCGAAAACGGCATACAACACCGTTATGTTTATGACGAGTTGAACAGGGTACAGAGAGAAATCCAGGCACCCGATTCCGATTATCCGGCAACACGTCGCTACAGCTACCGCCTGATCCGTCCGGCCGATGCGGGACAGGACCCGATAACCACCCAGGCTTACCAGCAAATGGAGGACGTCAAGGGCGTCAAAGTCCGCACGCACTTCGACGGCATGAGCCGGGCGGTACGCGAAGAAATGCAAGACGTGGACCATTCCGGCGGCAGCTACCGGGACATCTACACCGCGAAATACAACGCCAAGGGCTTTCTGATCGAGGAAACGAACATCGACTGGCTGGAAGCCACCGACCTGCCCCTGACGACGTCCTACACCTACGACTTGTGGGGGCTGCAGGACAGCGTCACCCGGCCCGACGGTGTGAAGGAGTGGACCCTCAACAATCCGATTGCCTTTACCACCGAAGAATGGATCGACGGCACTGCCCGCACCCGGACCATTACCAATCGTTTCGAAAAAACCGTCAGCGTCGAACAGATCGGGGTGGATGGGCGGCGCATCAGCCAGACCTCGTTCAAATATGACGGACTGGGCAATTGCACCCAAGCGATCGACGCGCTCGGCCAGATCACCCGCTATCGCTACGATGCGTTCGCACGCTTGCTCAGTACCACCCTGCCCGACCTCAGCACCGTCCGTTACACGTACGCCGAACACAGCCAGGCCGAACTGCACACCTCGATCGAGGTGGAACCGGGCAATACCCACCTGCCCACCCGCCGCCTCGGCGAGCAACGGTTCGATGGCCTGGATCGGCTGGTAGGTTTCAAGGTAGGCCCAAGGGACGAGCAACTGGTGTACGAAGCCGGCCATTTCCAACCCAAGCATCGGATCACCCCGGCCGGCAACCAGATCGACTATCAATACAAACACGGCTTGAGCGAGAAACCGACCGTTGTCACCGCCCCCGACGATGAGTCCACTTTCGAAGTCGACCTGCTGGATGCCCGGCTCGACAGCTCGAAGAACAGCCAGGGCGAATATCATTTTTCCTATGATGAAGCCGGCCGTTTGGTCGCCGAAAGCTGGAAGGATGCCGTCGACAACAAAACCTACACCACCCGCTACAAGACCTCGCTCAAAGGCCGACGCCTGAGCCGCACCGACATCGGCAACCATCAGACACTCATGGATTACGACCGCCGCAACGGGCGCCTGCTCAGTATTGAACAAGGTCAATTGCACGCGGCCTTCGACTACGATGTGATCGGTCGTGTGTACCGCACCACCAGTCAAGACAAGGCGACCAACAACACCCTGACCACCACCCTGGAATTCGACGAATTGGGGCGCGAAACCTTGCGCACCCTGGTGCTGCTGGATGCACAAAACCAACCGATCGAAGCCGAACGCTCCATCGAATTGACTTACCTGGCCGACAGCAATGTGAAAACCCGGCACTTGCGGGTCGGCGGCGCCAGCGCCCTGCTGGAAACCTACAGCTACGACCTGCGCGGGCGCCTGGAGCGCTATCGGTGCTCGGGCACCGACCTGCCCAAGGACCGTTACGGCAATGCCATTGTCAGCCAATATTTCGAATTCGATGTGCTGGACAACATCATCTATACGCGAACGGTTTTCAGCGATGGCCGCCTGGACATCGCGCATTTCACCTTTGCCGAAGACGATCCTTGCCAACTGGTCGGCGCCAGCCATAGCCATCCTGACTACCAACAGCTGGAAAGCCGCTTCAGCTACGACCCCGACGGCAACCTGGAGCACGACGAGACCGGTCTACGGCTGCGCTATGACAGCCAGGGGCGCCTGGTACAAGTCACGACGCCGACGGGGCAGTCGGTGACGGCGTACCGCTACGACCCCCATGACAACTTGCAAGCCGTCCAGCCACAAGGCGACACCCAAACCCTGCGCTTCTATCAGGGCACACGGGTCACCGACACCTTGCACGACGATCATCACATTCAGTTTCTCTACCATGAGGGGCAACCCCTGGGGCAACAAACCCCCAGCGACGACGGGCAGACCCTGTTGCTGCTGACCGATGCCAAGCGGTCGGTGATCGGCGAGAACCAGGGCAGCGATGTGCGCAGTGTGGTTTATGGAGCCTATGGCGAACGTGACGAAAACAATGGGCTGCAAAGCTTGCTGGCTTTTAACGGTGAAGCGGTTGAGAGCACGGGGTGGTACTTGTTGGGTAACGGTTACCGCGCCTATAACCCGAGCCTGATGCGCTTTCACAGCCCGGACTCGATGAGCCCCTTCGGCGCCGGCGGCCTCAATTGCTATATGTATTGTGCGGGCAACCCGATTGCTTTTAGCGACCCGAGCGGGCACCGCGCGCAAAGCCTCGTTAATAACTATGGATTCCAGGGAGGGTTATTCGGGGCCTCGATATTCATTGGTATCGTGCTTTCCATTCTGACGGCTAACGCTGCGCCACTTATAGCAGCCGTGGCTGAGGCGGTCGGCACAACAACCACGATGGTGGTCTCCACGGTCAATACCGTGGCGAACATCGTGACCTGGGGCTCGATGGCGGCAGCCGCGGGGACGGAGGCGGCGAGAATGTTCGTTCGGGATGAACAGGCCAATGAAACGTTGGGATGGATCGGTGCGGGACTCGGTTTGATTACGATGCCGAAGGTGAAAGCAGTCAAAACCGGATCACCTCAAGTCCGGGTACATGTCCCCGAATCAATTTCAGAGACGACCAAAACCTCAGTGAACTGGTCTGAAACTGCAAAAAATCACTTCAACTCAACCTCAAAAAAGACTTCTCTTTCTGAGATAGAGTCTGTAGGGGCCTTTCAGACTCCTCCTTCTAAGACCAAGTCTGGAGGGGCCTTTCAGACTCCTCCTTCTAAGGCCGAGTCTGGAGGGGCCTTTCAGACTCGTCCTTCTAAGACCAAGTCTGGAGGGGCCTCTCTCAGAGAGCGGCTGCTGGAGGATCAAAGGAAGGCGACTGAAAATGTAGTAGCTGGTGGCCCTCAGTTTTTCAAGTTCAGGGAAGCGGGCATGCCACACGTTATAGAAGGAGTTCATCGTTCTAAACCCGCCTAACGTGCTGCGCCTTTCGAGGGCTTGCATTACATCAGGAAACATCATTAAACACCCCGCCACCGCAGGCGCTCAAAAGTGAGAGTTCTCTCATATCCCCCCGCCCCACTCCCTACCTAGAATCCGCCCCCGAGACAGCGTCCCCATCGGCGATGTCTCGTGTGCACCCCACTGTTCCATCAAGGATTCTAGTCAATGAAAAAATCTGCACTGGCCGCCTCCCTGGGCCTGATCGCCGCCCTGGCCGGCCATTCGGCGTTCGCCGCCACCAGCACCGGGCAAATCAATTTCACCGGTACCATTAACGCCAACACCTGTCCGATAGACCCCATCGACCCAGGTACCGGCGCCCCGGGCCCAATCAACCTGGGCAGTGTCGCCGCCACCGATTTCGGCGGGGTCGCCGATGCGGAAGCCGGCGGTCGTGAATTCGCCCTGCGCGTCAAGGACGGGGCCACCTGCGGTTTCGGCCCCAGCGATACCGCGACGGTGACCTTCACCAGTACCCACGGCAACGCCGGCACCGGTGGCCGCTACTATGCGATCCAGACGGGAGGTGCCACCGGCGTCGCCCTGACCATCAAGGACAACGAGAACACCCCCATCGACAGCGGCACCCCGTCGAAGGCCTACCCGCTGAACGCCACCGGCGAAACCCGGATGATCTTCCAGGCCCGCTACCGCTCCACGAGCGCAACCGTGGTGCCGGGCCCGGTCATCGCCAACATCAATTTCGTCGCCACTTACCCGTAATGCCGGGCTCTTGGATGCATGGCCAGACGGTCATGCACTCAAGAGCATCGTTCGCCCCGTGTGGACGTCAGCATCGCCCAGGGACTCTCCATGTTTCGATTCATCCAGAAAAACCACAGGGCCAGGGCCGCGCTCATGGGCGTCCTGGCGCTGCTGTGCTACGCCCCGCTCAGCCACGGCTCCTTGACACTGAGCACCACCCGCGTGGTGTTCGACAGCGATAAACGCAGCGTTTCGCTGATCGTCGCCAACCCCAGCGACAAAGTGTTCGCGGTGCAGTCCTGGGTCAATACCAGCGCCGACGACACCACCACCGCCGTGCCCTTCGTGACATCGCCGCTGCTGTTCAGCATCAGCCCCGGCAAGGAACAGCAAGTGCAGATCAATGGCTTGCCCAACACGCTGCCCACTGATCGCGAGACGTTGTTTTATTTCAATGCCCAGGAAATTCCCCAGGCCGAGACGGACCAGAGCAATGTGCTGAACATCGCCATCCGCACCCGCATCAAGTTCTTTTATCGTCCGGCGCAGTTGAAGCAAAACCCGAGCGAACGCCTCAAGGATCTTCAATGGTCGTTGCAAACAATAAACGGCAAGCCAAGCCTGGTCCTGCACAATCCGACCCCCTTCCACTATACGTTCCAGCGCCTGGAAGTCAGCAGTGACGGCCGCTCGAAAACCCTCGACAACCCGACCATGGCCGCACCGCTGAGTCGTGAAATTTATGCACTGGGTGAGCTCAAGACCGGCAGCGCAGCGCAGGTGTCCTTCACCACTATCAATGACTACGGCGGTATCACCCCGCCCATCACCTTGCCCCTGCGGCAGGACCGTTAACCCCGCCGCTCGCAATGTTTGTCAGGACACATGACCATGATCAGATCTTCAGAAGGTCGACGCGTGCGCGCTCGCCTGCGCCTGGCCCATTATTTATTGGTCGGTGGCGGTAGCGTGCTGATCGGGACGGGGCAGGCGATGGCCCAGGCGCAACCGATGTTTCTGTCCGGCTTCATGCGCCAGGGGCCGGACCAGACTGCCGACGCCGGCCAGTTAGCCTTGCAGGCCATGGCTAACGAACAAGGCGTGTTGCCGGGCCGCTATCGGGTGCAGATCCGGCTCAATCAGCAGTATTTGGGCGAGCACGACATCGAGTTCATCCAGGGCGATAAGGCCGCCCTGTCGCCCTGCCTGAGCGGCGCCCTGCTCGATCAGTTCGGCGTGAACGTCGAAGGCGTGGCCGACACGCAATCGCTCGCACGTCCGTGCATCGACCTGCCAACCCTGATTCCCGGCGCCCGGGCCGATTTTGACGCAAGGCAGTTGCACCTGGACCTTTCCGTCCCGCAAATCGCCATGCGTCGCAAGACGGTCGGGTACGTCGATCCACAGCGCTGGGACTATGGCATTAATGCGGCGTTTCTCAATTATCAGGTTTCAGCCCAACAAGGCACGACCCGCTATGCGGGGCACAACGATAGCCAGGATCTGCTGTTGAACGGCGGCATCAACCTGGGCCCCTGGCGACTGCGCACCAACCAGAGCGGACGCCAGGACAGCGATGGCGAACGTAGCTGGACCCGCGCCTACACCTACGCCCAGCGCGACCTGCCCGGCCTGAATGCCAACCTGACCCTGGGTGAAGCGTACAGCGGTGGTGACGTATTCAGGAGTGTGGCGCTCAAGGGCGTGATGCTCAATTCCGATTCGGGCATGTTGCCCGATGTCCAGCAGAATTATTCCCCGGTGGTCCGCGGCGTGGCCTTCAGCCGGGCGCGCCTGGAAATACGCCAGGGCGGCTTTCCGATCTACGCCACTTACGTCAGCGCCGGCCCCTTCGAAATCGATGACCTGAACACCGGCGGCGGCAGCGGCGAATTGGAGATTATCCTCACCGAGGCTGATGGGCAGGTCAGGCGCTTCACCCAGCCTTACGCCTCCTTGGGCAACCTGCTGCGGGAAAAAACCTGGAAATACAGCGCCGCCATCGGACGCTACAACGCCACCGGCCACCTCGATGATCCCTTGCTCTGGCAAGGCACGTTGGCCGCCGGCGTGGGCTGGGGCGCGACACTCTACGGTGGGTTGCAAGCCAGTGACTACTACCAGGCCACCAACCTGGGAGCGGCCAAGGATCTGGGTGCCATCGGCGCGTTGGCGCTGGACGTGACCCGCTCCAGCGCCGATGTCGATGCCCAGGCATCGAACGCGGTGCAGGGCACAAGCTATGCGATCAAATACGGCAAGACCTTCGATTCGCGGACCAGCCTGCGTTTCGCCGGGTACCGCTATTCCACCGAGGGTTATCGCGACTTCGACGAAGCGGTGCGCCAACGCAGCCTGGACTCGACCTTCAAAGGCAGCCGGCGCAGTCGTCTGGAAGCCTCGGTCTACCAGGGCCTCGGCCAGCAGAGTTCGCTGAACCTGACGCTCTCCCAGGAAGATTTCTGGCGCAGCAACGAGCAGCTTCGCCAGTTTCAATTCAACCTCAACACGCGCCATCAAGGGGTGAACTACAGCCTGTACGCCGGCCAATCGCTGCGCAGCAAACAGCAGTCGAGCGATCGACAAGTAGGGCTGAGCATTTCCTTCCCTCTGGATCTGGGCCACACCAGCTCCGCCAGCCTGGACCTGCAGAAGACCGGCCAGACCTTGAGCCAGCGAGCCAGTGTAACCGGCAGCCTGGATCAGAACCGCCTTGGCTACCGGGCCGGCATCGTCAATGAGGATGACCGTCAACAGTCGGCCGAGCTCTCGATGAGCTATCAAATGCCCGTCGGCAACTTCGGCGCGGGGCTGAACTACGGCAGTGCCTACCGCAACCTCTCGCTCAACGCAGCCGGCGCGGTGGTCATGCACAGCGACGGGGTGGAATTCGGCGCCTACCTGGGGGAAACCGCCGGCCTGATCGAGGTGCCAGGCGTGAAGAACGTCGGCGTCGTCAGCTCGCCAGGTGTGCGCACCAACGCGCGAGGCTACGCCTTGGTTCCGTACCTGCGGCCCTACCGGGTCAACACCCTCGAACTGGAGATGGATGAACTGGGGCCGGACATCGAACTGGACAACGGAACCGCCCAGGTCGTGCCTCGGCGCGGTGCGCTGGTCAAGCATTCGTTTACCGCCCGCACTGTCCAGCGCGTGGTCATTACCGGGGCGTTCGAGGGACGTCCGCTGCCGTTCGGTGCCCAGGTCAAAAACGCACAAGGCGAGACCCTCGCCGTAGTCGGCCAGGGCGGCGTGGCGATGTTTGGCATCGAGGGTCATCGACAAACGCTTGCCGTTGCCTGGGGCGAGAAGCCCGGGCAGCAATGCCGCATGCCGATCGACCCCGAGCACATGACGCTGTCCCAGGGCTATCGCTTGCAATCCGTGGTTTGCCAGTGACTCACCTTCATCCAGGCGGTGTTGTCGCTGCGACTGACACCGCTTTCATCGCAGGAAACGTATTGATGAAATTACCGTCGCGACACGTGTTCAGCCTCATCGGCGTGTTGGCCGGCTGCCAATTTGCCCACTCCGCCCTGGCCAACACCTGTCGGTGGGATGCCGCGCCGGGGCCGATCAATTATCAAGCCGACCTGGGGACCGTCTACGTACCCCGTGATGCAAGTGTCGGCAGCGTGATTGGGGTGATCGACAAGTTCGTGTTCAGCAACAGTCCCGGGCCCGGGATCACCTGCAATAACGACGGCAGCGTGGTCTTGGATTTCAATGCCGTGAGCGTGGCGCCCCTGCAACGCCACATCCAAGGCGTCATGGGAGGTTCGGGCAGCAGCGACAAGATCTTCTCCACCAACGTACCGGGCGTCGGTGCCCGCATTACGCTGGAATCAGGTTTCGATGGTCAAGCCGGCAATGCGTTCGTCCCGATTGGCAGCCCGGTCGTGCCGTTCGATGCACGATTGGCGCAAAACCTGATCGTACCGTTCAATCTTTCCAGGCTCAGGAGCAAGGTCACCCTGATCAAAACGGGGTCCATCGCCCCCGGCCCTCAGGTGGTGAACCGGCATATGTTCGACGGCAATTTTTCCAACATCGGCAAGGGCTTTGGCTACAGTTTGAGCGCGACGGTGATGCAAGCCCAATGTGCCGTGGGTGCCAACCCGGTCAGCGTCGATCCGGTGCCGCTGGGGGACTGGCAAGTCTCGGACTTTACCCATCCGGGCTTCACCACTACGCCGACCCGATTCACCATCACCCTGTCCAGTTGCGAGGCCGACCCGACCAACGCCAACCAGGCCAATGCCCACATCCGCCTGGACGGCGCCGATGGCTCATTGCCCGAGGGCGATGGCAGTCGCGGAGTGTTCACACTGGGTAACGGATCGACCGCCGGGGGTGTAGGGATGCAAGTTTTACGCGGAGATGGCATCACCCCCGTCCCCCTGGGTACGGATGTTTCCTTCGGACCTATTGAAGACGGCAGGAACAAAACCCTGGACTTCAATGCCAGCTTCTACCAGATCGGCAACGTGGGCCAGATAACCCCCGGCACCGCTCGGGGAGCATTGAGCTTCACGATTACCTTTCAGTAATACCTCGGCAAAAACCGTGGGAGCCGAGCTTGCTCGCGATTGCGATCTGCCTGTGCCGATGGTATTGGCTGTGCCGCCGTCATCGCGAGCCAGCTCGCACACAGTGGACCTGAGTCGTACACAGCATCTGAGTACGCCACCGAACCTTGTGGGAGCGAGCCTGCTCGCGAAGACGTCGGCACATCTAACATCTGTGGTGCCTGACACACCGCTTTCGCGAGCAAGCCCGCTCCCACAGTGGACCTGAGTCGTACACAGCATCCGAGTACGCCACCAAACCTTGTGGGAGCGGGCTTGCTCGCGAAAGCGTCGGCCCATTCAGCATCTGTAGTGGCTGATACACCGCTATCGCGAGCAAGCTCCCACAGGGATTTATGGCGAACGCGGCATTTGCATCCCCTGGTTCAAGTGTGGGGGCTTGCTCGCGATAGCGGTACGCTCCACGGGGGTTAGGTCGCCGACGAGGCTGCTGTGATCCTCAGAACCATGGTGTTCATACTGACGACTCCAGCCCCTCCACAATGACCGCCCGGATTCAATCAATCAGCCCCGGCGTCAAATGATCGAAAGGTGTCCAGTCCTTACCATCATTGAAGCTGACTTTCGTCTCAACCGTGAATGTTCGATTACTCACCAGAGATACCATGAAGTCCTTAGGCAAACTGACACGTATCCCGGCCGTAACCTCTGCCAGTAGTACCCGGTGCCGATTCAATACAATCCTGCTATCCGTTTCATCCAGGGAAATCTTGCCCGATACCGTGATGGTCACCAGACACGCCTCGCTGATAAAGGCCCATGCCCGCTGAAAGACGGGCACCCCCGTATCAGTAATCCTTCCTTTGGAAACCGGGTCGGTAAAAGGCAATTCAAGCTGAGGCACATGGAATCGGTCCGAGGGGAATGTGCCAATCGCGACCGTCAGTATTCCGGACTTCTTGTTCGACGTGTCGGCCAGGACAACGTCGTAATAAACCGGTACACGCTTTCCGAACATCGCCGCGATATTGCCAGGAGGTATGCGCACTTCTTTGGTGCCCCAGGGCACGGGAACAGGAATAGCGCCAAACTCATCTGGCTCACCGAACTGCATATGGACGACATCATCATCGTAATAAACGGCATCGACAGGGATTTTCGCCGTGGCACCGGCTACTACGTTTGAAGGGGTCAGGTCGGCATATTCCGCGGGGCTGCCTTCGGCTTCGGTGATCCACGGATGAGGCACATAATGTGGCGCGCGCACCACCGATACCAGAAACGATACCGCGGTGGACTCGACTGATTCGTTGCCCGCCCTGTCAGCCACATGATAGGAAATCGACCGTGTACCATCGCCCATCCTGCGTATCAACGCTTCGGTGAAATCCAGCCGTATGGGGTCTTCGTAATTATTCAGGTCGAGGTCCTTGGTGACCTCTTCCAACTGGCCGTTATGTTCATTGCGCCATCGAGCGGTGATCGTGTCGCCAGGGGCGGGCTCCCGGTAAGTGGGGACAGTGACGGTAATGATTCCGTTATGCTCGTTGAGGTATTGTTCGGAGAGGCCGTTTTGGATGATGTCCTGGTCAATTAACAACTGGTTGTTATGAGCAAGGTCAGGCGGCGTCGTATCGAGGGTAATCTCCAACTCAGCAGAGTCATCAGCCTCATTGTTATAAGCCGTCGCCTTGTAGCGCAATCGATGAGGCCCGTCATTACCACGCAGCTCTTCTTGAGGCAACGTCACATATCGGTCTGACGGTTCTATACACTCATTCCAAGTTCGGCAATCCACCCTCTTACCGTCAAGGAACAGCTCAACCTTCTCTTCACTCAACGTCGGATCAGAATGATCCCACAGCTCGAACCAAACCGTCAGATCGCTGTGCGTGGCGGCTTCGGGGAGCAGATTGTTTTGACCACCCGGGACATTTGAAAGCAGTTCCTCCACGCGGGGCGCAGGTAACTCTTTGGGACTATCGGAAGACGGTGCATCTGCTGACTCGCTCATGAACAAGACTCCTCAAAGAAGCACGAGGACAATGGCCGCAGCCGTTATCCCCGCATCGTGTAAAGAACATTGAACGTGCCGCGCAGCGTCAACCCATGGAATTACCAGAGATAGCGCACGCCCACGTTGGCCCCCCACGGCTGCTCGATCTTATTGCCGTTGCTGTAATCGAAATCGGCGTGGACCGACACTTTGTCAGTCAACGTCATCGCCACACCCGCGCCCAGCTCACCGCGCGAACCGGAGAGGTCATTGCTGAACTTGTTATCGTTGACCTGCACGTCGTTGTTATTGGCGAACTCGTGCACATACGCGGCACGCAGGTACGGCTGCAGCACGTTGCCTTCGCCCAGGTCGAAGTTGCGCCCGACCGTCGCACCGACCTTGCCCAGTAACGAGTGCGTGCGGTCGCCTTCGGCGGACAAGCCATTATCCAGGCGATAGTCCTTGCCCTCGATGATCACGCCCGACAGCTGTGTATAAGGTTCGACGAAGTAGTCGTCTTCCAACTTGATATGACGACCGAACTCCAGGGAGCCACCGACGCCGTGGCTGTCGTAGCTGCCCTTGGCCTTTTTGCCATCGCTCAGGCGGACGTCGGATTCGTTCTGGAAGCGGTTGAACTTGAGCACACCATCGAAGTAATAGCCGCTTTCCTCGTCCAGCCACGTGGTGTAGGCACCAAGGTAGAAACTGTCGACTTCACCGGTGGTACCGCGACTCAAATCCAGGTCGGACTTGCTGTAGCCACCCATCACCCCCACCAGCCACTGCCCGTCACCGACCGGCAACGGCGCATCGGCACCCAACGACAAGCCCTGCTGGGTTTGCTTATAAGCCACGCCAGAATTGGCGCTGACATTGAATTTGTTACCGTAGGCACGCATCCAGCCACCGGTCTTGCCTGGGTCACGGCGCACTTCGCCCATGCGACTGCGCAAAGTGCTGAGTTCGCCGTACCAGACCGTGGGTGCGGCATTGAACAGCGCCATCACTGATCGGGTACCGGGGCTTATCACTTTCGAAGCGGTGTTCAGGTACCAGTCGTTGTCGCCTTGCTTGATCAGGTTGTAGGAATAAGCGCCCAAGTCCACTTCCCCACCCAGCAGGGAGAACTGGGCATCACCGCCCCCGATGTGGACCACAGGAATCGCGCTCGCCGCCCCAGGTTCGGTGCCACTGCTGTCGAGCGCCACCACATGATTGCCGGTGGCCGTGCCGGTCACCGTCAACGTATCGACCTGGCCCGTGGTGAAGTTGGTGTGCATGTAGAACGTACCGTTGCCCGACAGCTCGCCCACGGTCAGTTTGAAGAACTCACCCGGGTTACCGAACTGGATGCCACCGCCGTTCATAGAGAGTTTCTCAACCTCGCCGTCGCCGACCATGATCCAGCGGGCTTCGTTGTTGACCGCCAAGCTCTCGACGTTTACCAGGTGACCGGTGAGTATCGCGAAGTTGTCCAACACCACGTTGGCGCTGCTGCCATCTTCCACGATGATGTCGCCGACCAGTTGACTGTTATCGGCGCTGAATTTCGCCGAAGAGCCATTGACGACTTCCAGCAGCGTACCGTTACCGCCCACCAGGGTAGAGCCGTTGTTGACCTGGATATTCACCCGTTCGGTGTTGGTCTGGGTCTGGCCGTCGACGATGATCGCCGAGCCGGCCAGCCCTTCGACACGGGAATTGTCCAGGATCAACGCGTTGTCGGCGGACAGGTTGAGGTCGGCGAACAGGTACACACCGTTGAGCCCACCGATGATGGTGCTGTCGGTGGCGGAGATCTTGCCGCCGAAACTACGCACGCCAATGCCATCGGCGTTGCTGCCAGTTACGGTGGAGCCTGCTTCGAGTGTCAATTGGCTGAGGGCACTGAGGGTTGCCCCCACTTGTCCACCGATGATCTCACTGTCGCTGACCACCGCGGTAGATCCACCGCTGGCCGTTTGCGCCAGGCGCAGCCCGATACGGCTGCTGACTATTTTGCTTTTATTGGCGATGGTCGTTTCACTGGCAGACAGATCGACCCCGTTGGTCGTGTCCTGAGCGGTGACCTGAGTCCCGTTGAGTGTGATATTCGACCCTGTGGTCGCCCGGATCTGGTGCGTCGTGGCGCCATTGGCCGTCAGCTTGCTTTCGTTCTCCACCAGGTAATCATCGGGCGTGGTGGTGGCGTCGATGGTCTTGGACGCACCATTGTCGATGAGTGTCTGCGCCAGACCGGTGGGGCTGAGCAACAACAATGGCGCGAGGGTCACGAGTTTGAGAAAACGCGCAAGCGGTGTGATGGAGAATGAGTGGCTAACGGGCATGGATAACTCCTGGATGAACAAGCGGTCTGGCAACCGTCGTGCCTGGCGTCTTACTGCCCGGGGCCGAACGATCAAAAGGCGGCAATCCTAAGCACTCGCTTCCTGGATATATGTAGGATTTATCCTTGTGTTTGTGAGACTTTTCTTGTTGCTTCCGTATGAAATATCAATCTAGGCGCCTTTCCTACAGGTCCGCACGGCAGGCGCGCCCGGGCAACAGGGGCCCGGGTGCCAGCTTCGAGGTTAAGGCCTTGGGATCTCGCACGGATCATTCGGTCGGTGGAAGGCTGTGCGGGTTGTCAACGGCGTCGATTCAAGCGTCTCCGAGCCGTCATCGTGGAAATACTGGATCTTCGCCCGGCCCCTGCGATTCGATGCGGCGTTCTCGTCATAAAGCGGCAGGATATGGGTCGTGTAAGGTTCCACCCGGATGGTGAAGCCGGTGAGAGGTGTACCGGCATCGCCCAACTTATAGGTGTCCCTGAATATCGCGGCGGTGATGGGATCTTCAGCTGCGCT
This sequence comes from Pseudomonas sp. SWRI179, assembly GCF_014268705.1. Lineage (NCBI taxonomy): Bacteria > Pseudomonadati > Pseudomonadota > Gammaproteobacteria > Pseudomonadales > Pseudomonadaceae > Pseudomonas > Pseudomonas sp. SWRI179. The sequence continues at coordinate 60,508 of NZ_JABWRA010000007.1, forward strand.
GAGATCCTCCCCTCTCATGGGGGTGAACACCAATTCAATTTCATCACCATCCTCAAGCACTCCGGTTAGGTCAGGGATGGCGACCTGGAGCGCGCCATCGGCATCAAGCACCGAGCAGCCTGGATAACCGGTCGGGTTAGGGATGGTGGGAAAACTCGCAGGTGGCAGCTCAACCGCAATGGCATTGACATCGACCAAGGTTGGCGTGGATTCGAGATCATTCTCAATGCCTGGCGCGCTCAATTGATAGTGCACCGGCACGGTCCGGCCATTGCCACCGTCCTTGATGTAGTTCCAAGGAATGTCGACGGTTTGATCCTGGCCAGGTACGTGATCAGGATCTGTATCATCAAAGATGATCTGGGCCTCAACGACACGCGCGCCATTCCAGAAAAAATCGATGACATGACCGTTAACAGCCGCGTCGTACCAGGTAAAGGTGAATTTCGCGTCCTTGTCCTTGTCGGCCCGCGTCAACTGGTTGGTCTGGCTATTATCCCAATTCTTGACTTCACCTACGGTCAAGCTTGGATGCACCGGATCCGGCCAATCGGGAGACGGCCAGGGGACCCAGGGGATCGGCACCTCGAAGTTGACCTCGATATCGATGTCTTCAGGTCCGAATAGCCGACCTTTACGCACGACGTGATAACTGACGTTGGTCGTCTTGTTGCCGGTGGTGTTTTCGCCGTATTCCTCGAGCATGAGGAGTTTCGGTTCCACCAGTATCTCGATCCTGGGAGGTGGATTGGGGCCAACGGGTTGGTCGGCCAAGGTTGTATTTCCCCACTTCAACCGAATGTCGTCGTAGCTCTTGGGATCGTCATACATGGGAATCCACACGCTCACCCCCGACAAAGCATGCTCAACCACCAAGGGGCCCGGATCTGCCTGGGGGACTTCCGGATCTTTTAGATTGGTCGGTAGCGGCCCGAAGGTGAGGCTTATTTTCTGCCAAAGCGACAGAGCGCTGGGATTGGTCGCCTTGTCGATCAGGACGTAGATGAACACGCATTCGGCATCGCCAAACGCACGAATAAGATCGCCGTCGATTTCGATCGGGGTGTCTGAGATGCCCGGGGAGGGAACATCGTTGAAGAAAATCGGGGAGAGTCCACTCAGGTCCTCGGGAATGTCGGCGGCATCCACCAGGTAAACGGCGATTTTATCCGTCGCTTGCCAATCAGCGTAACCAGGAATTGTGGCAGTCAATTTGCTGCCAGGCGCCAGGTTTGTGTCGTCGAGGTACACGTCCGAAAACTTCAACGCCTCTGGCGGGTCGTGTCTATAAGGTGGTTGTTGATCGATAACGATCGGGGATATTGGTGAATCGTCTTCTTCATCCTGATAAGAGTGGTGGCGATACTTAAGACGACACGCAGCAAGTTGCGGAAGATCACTCGGCTGGATGAGCATCTCGTAAGGAAAGGTTTCCGTAAAGTCGGTAGCACCTGCCGGGATTACAAATTCATGATCAGCCACGACTTCAAAACGACCGGTGCCCCGATCAAGCAGAACTTCGATTTTTTCCGGGGCCTGGGGAGGCGGCAAGTTAGCCCACTTGGGAATTTTCACCTTCATTCCGTTCTTCAGACTGGGGCCGTTGATCAGACCGGTCGCAATGTCGACTATAGGATGATCGATGATTATCGACTGATCGCCCAACCCCGACCGGTGCTCGGTGCGCATCCTGAGATAAGCGCTGTGCGCCTCACGTCGCGCCAGTCTGTTATCCGCATTTGCCATGCTATCGCTCTCCCATTGACAACGTTCAGCCGTTGAAACGTCAACGGCCATCCAATTTTTCTGGCAGATCGATAACACCGGGCACGACACAACGCTTCCCATCGCTCTGCGCGGCAGCTGAGGCCTTGAGCGAATTAAGCACGCGTTTTCAATGACGCGATACTGTCAGAGTTGACAGGTAGCCAGGGCAAACTCAGCCCAACACCACAGCCACCAACACTGCCACTTCAAGCAACTCCAACAACGCCCCAGCCGTATCCCCCGTGCAGCCTCCGAGCCTGCGCAGCATCATCCGCCGCACGCCGACAAACACCGCGAAGGCAACAACCAGCCCACAGACACCCGCCCACCCCGCAAGCAGCACGCAGCCCAACGCGCACACCAATAACACCCACCAACCGGCACGCCGGGGCAGATGATCGGCCAGCGCCTGACCCAACCCGCCGGCCCGCACGTACGGCGTGGTGAGGAACAAGCCCAGCAACGCCGAACGCCCCAACACCGGCACGATGATCAACATCATGCCCTGCCCTTGCTCGCTCAACGCCAGCAGCGCGGTGAACTTGAGCAGCAGCACCAACACCAGGGTGATCACAGCGATCGGCCCACTGCGCGGATCTTTCATGATCAGCAGCGTGCGCTCGCGGTCGCCAAAACCGCCGAGCCAGGCGTCGGCACTGTCTGCTAGGCCATCGAGGTGCAGGCCGCCGCTGAGCAGCACCCACGCGGTCAGCAAGAGTGCGGCGTGCAGCAACGGCGGCGCACCCAGCAGCAGTGCATCGAGCAGCCACAACACGGCGCCGAACACCAGCCCCACCACCGGATAGAACAGCAGCGAACGGCCCAGCTGTTCAGGCTCGGGCATGCCGGGCAGGCGTACCGGCAGGCTGCTGAGAAATTGCAGGGCGATCCAGAACGGCAACATGTTCAAAGCACCTCTTCGAGCACTGAACCTGCCGCCACGGTCAGGGAAAACAGCGCGCCATGGGCCACTTCGACGTTGAGCAACTGCTCCCGAGGCAGGCCTCGGGCCTGGGCCAGCAGCAGGCGCATCACGCCGCCGTGGCTGACCAGCAAGACCCGTTGGCCAGCGTAGGCCACGTGCAGGCGTTCGATCGCCGTCAGGACGCGACTGGAAAATGCCAGCACCGGCTCGCCTTCAGGCGGCGTGAAGGCATAAGGGTCGGCCCAGAACCGGCCCAGCGCCTCGGCATCGGTGTCCATCAACGCCGCCGCGCTACGCCCTTCCCAGGCGCCGAAATGCAGCTCTTGCAGGTCTTTATCGACGTGCACCGGCAGGTTGAGCCGGGCGCCGAGTTGTTCGGCGAAACGGGCGCAGCGCTGCAAGGGCGAACTCACCAGGCGATCCCAGGGCCCGCCTTGGGCGACGGCTGTGTGCATCTGCTCCCAACCCTTCGTCGTAAGGGCGTCGTCGAGGCTGCCACGCAAGCCGCCGCCCAGTTCGGTTTCGCCGTGACGCAGCAGGTCCAGGCGCAGGGTCATGCCGGGCGATCCGCCACGGCCGCTTCGGCAAACGTCGCCATTTGCCCATGAAGGTCACAGGCCAGGCGCAACAGCGGCACTGCCAACGCCGCGCCACTGCCCTCGCCCAGGCGCAGGCCGAGGTCCAGTAGCGGTTCGGCGCCGAGGGTTTCCAGCACGTGGCGATGGCCCGGCTCGGCGCCGCGATGGCCGAACAGCAACCATGGTCGGCACGCCGAATTGATCCGCACCGCCACCAGGGCCGCGACGCTGCAGATGAAGCCGTCCACCAGCACGGCGACGCCCTGCTGGGCGCAGGCCAGGTACGCGCCGACCAACGCGGCGATTTCAAAACCGCCGAGGTTGAACAGGGTCTGCAACGGGTCGTGGCCCTGGGCAGCGTGCAGCGCCAGGGCCCGTTCGATCACCTGGGCCTTGCGGCTGACACCCGCCGCGTCCAACCCGGTACCCGGCCCGACCAGATGCGCCACCGGGCATTCGAGCAAGGCGCAGGCCAGGGCGCTGGCGGCGGTGGTGTTGCCGATGCCCATCTCGCCGCCGATGAACAACTGCGTCCCGGCCGCGACCGCCCGCGCCACGCTGTCGCGGCCGGCGTGCAAGGCTTGCTCGCCCTGGCTTACCGTCATGGCCGGGCCCTGGGCGAAATTCGCCGTGCCCGGACCGACGTTCAGGTGCCGTACGCCGGGCAGGTCCAGCGAAGGCGTGACGGTGCCCAGGTCCACCACTTCCAGCGACGCGCCCAGTTGCCGCGCCAGGACGCTGATGGCCGCGCCACCGCTGACGAAGTTGAGCAGCATCTGCCCGGTGACTTCCTGGGGATAGGCCGATACGCCTTCAGCGACCACACCATGGTCACCGGCAAAAATCGCGATCCATAGCTGATCGAGGCTCGGCTTGACCTGCCCTTGCAGGCCGGCCAGTTGCACCGCCACCGACTCCAGCCGGCCCAGGGAACCCGCCGGCTTGGTCAGTTGTTGCTGACGGGTCGTGGCCAGTTCCACGGCCTGGCTATCGACGGGCTTGCACGGGTCCAGCCACCAGCGATGATTCATAACGCAGTACCTTTGAGAGTCAGGGGCAGGCCGGCGACGCTCAGCACGACGCGCTGACAACGTTCGGCCAAGGCTTGATGCAGCCAACCGGCTTCATCGACGTAACGGCGCGTCAGCTCGCCCAGGGGCACGACACCCAGGCCGGTTTCGTTGCTGACGAAAATGACTTCGCCGGGGAGCGCGCTGATGCAGTCCAGCAGCGCTTCACGCTCGGCGACCAGCCGGTCGGGAGCGTCGAGCATCAGCAGGTTGGTGAGCCAGAGGGTCAGGCAATCCACTAGTAGGCATCGATCGCTTGTGGCGTTTTCCTGCAGTACCCGCGCCAGGGCCAAGGGCTCTTCCACCAGCGCCCATTCGGCCGGCCGCCGGGCGCGGTGCTGGGCGATGCGCGTGTTCATCTCGCCGTCCAGGGGTTGGCTGGTGGCGATGTAGGTCACGGGCAATTGGAAGTCTGTGGCGAGTTTTTCAGCCAGGCGACTCTTGCCGGAGCGGGCGCCGCCGAGGATCAGTTGCAGCATGGGTTGTTACCTTTTATTTGGCGGTGTTGCGACTGGCGCCATCGCGAGCAAGCTCGCTCCCACAGGGGACTTGTGTATGCCCACAAATCCAATGTTGGAACATTGGCTATCTTTTGTTAGCGGTGTGGCTGCCGGCCTCATCGCGAGCAGGCTCGCTCCCACAGTTGATCGAGGGTGTACATGAATGCTGTGGTCATCAGAGATCCAATGTGGGAGCGAGCCTGCTCGCGAAGAGGCCAGCCCAGCTACCCTTGGTTCCACAGAACCCACAAGAAATCTCCTGAGAACACAAATCCCCTGTGGGAGCGGGCTTGCTCGCGAAGGGGTCGGTACAGGCCCCTCAAATCCCACAGAGTTCACGCAACACCCCAGTATCCAGATGCCGCTCCACCAGATCCGCCAACCGCTCGATGTCCCGCTCGCGCAACCCGTGGTAATCCACCGCCTGTACATCCTGCAACCCGGCCCAGCGCAACAACGCGCTACTGGCCGCCGGTGATTCGAACAACCCATGCAGGTAAGTGCCGAACACCTGTCCGTCGAGGCTCTGGGCGCCGTCACAACGGCCGTCCTCCAGATGCACCGCCGGATTTTCCAAGGCCGGGCCGCTGGTCACGCCCGCGTGGATTTCGTAGCCGCTGACCTCAGCCTCTTCCAAGGCCAGCCGCCCGCGCACATTGCGCAACTGCTTCTCGTGTTCCAGCGTCGTTTCGAAATCCAGCAGGCCCAGCCCGGCACTGGAACCGGCCGCGCCTTCCAGCCCCAACGGGTCGTGAACCTGCTGGCCGAGCATCTGCAAACCACCGCAGATGCCCAGCAACTTGCCGCCGTAGCGCAGGTGACGATGGATCGCCGTCGCCCAACCGTTGGTACGCAGGTAAGCCAGGTCGCTGCGCACGCTTTTCGAACCGGGCAGGATGATCAGGTCAGCCGGCGGGATGGGCTGGCCGGGGCCGATGAATTGCAAGTCGACCTGCGGGTGCAGGCGCAGTGGATCGAAATCGGTGTGGTTGCTGATGCGCGGCAACACCGGCACCACCACCTTGAGCACCTGTTCAGCCTTGTCGGTTTGGCGCTGGTCGAGGCCGTCCTCGGCTTCCAGGTGCAGATCCATCACATAGGGCAACACGCCGATCACCGGTTTGCCGGTGCGCGCTTCCAGCCAGTCCAGGCCCGGTTGCAGCAAGGCGATGTCACCGCGAAAACGGTTGATGATGAAACCCTTGACCCGTGCCTGCTCGCTGGGGGAAAGCAACTCCAGCGTGCCCACCAGATGAGCGAACACCCCGCCGCGATTGATATCGGCGATCAGCAGCACCGGGCAATCCACCGCCTCGGCAAAGCCCATGTTGGCAATGTCACCGGCACGCAGGTTGATCTCCGCCGGCGAGCCGGCGCCTTCCACCATCACCACCGGATAGGCCGTGCTCAAGCGCGCATGAGAGGCCAGCACCGCTTGCATCGCGATGGCTTTGTAATCGTGATAAGCCACGGCGTTCATGGTGGTGACGGCGCGGCCATGAATGATGACCTGGGCGCCAGTGTCGCTGTTGGGCTTGAGCAGCACCGGGTTCATGTCGGTGTGCGGTTCAAGGCCGGCGGCCTGGGCCTGCACTGCCTGGGCGCGACCAATTTCGCCGCCGTCGGCCGTGACGGCGCTGTTGAGGGCCATGTTCTGCGGCTTGAACGGCACCACGCTTACACCCTGGCGTCGGACCCAGCGGCATAAAGCCGTGACCAAGGTACTTTTGCCGGCATCGGACGTGGTGCCCTGCACCATCACTGTGGTCATCGGTTGTCCTTGGCGTAGGCGTCGAAAGCCTGTTCGAGGCGCAGGAATTCGCTGTCATCGGCCGGCAGCCCAAAGCGCAGGCTGCTGGTATTCACGAACAGACGCAGGAGAATGCCGCGCTGGGCCATGAAATCGTGGAGCCCTTGGGCCTGTTCGGTGACCAGCCACTGGAACAATCCGCAACCGCCTTGCGGCTTGAAGCCTTGACGTTCGAGCAACAGCGCCAGGCGTTGGCTGGTGGCTTCGCAGCGTTGGCGCTGGCGCGCATGGGCGTCGGTGTCCAGCAAGCACGCCTGGCCCAGCACCCGGGTCGGCCCGCTGACCACCCACGGCCCGACCTGTTCGGCGAGCAACTTGAGCAAGCGCCGCTCGGCCAAGACAAACCCCAGGCGCACCCCGGCCAGGCCAAAGAACTTGCCGAACGAACGCAGCACGATCAACCCGACCAGCTGGGTATGCGCCGCCAGGCTCAGCGACGGCGTGACGTCCATGAAGGCCTCATCCACCACCAGCCAGCCACCGCGCTGGGCCAGGCGCGCATGCCAGTCCAGCAAGCGCTCGGGCGCCAGGCTCAGGCCCGTGGGGTTGTTCGGATTGACCACCACCAGCACGTCGAGGCTGTCGAGAAAGAAGTCCACTTCCGCCTCCAACACTTCGCGCACGATGTAGCCGCTGCGGCGCCAGGCTTCGGCGTGCTCGGCGTAACAGGGCGACAAGACGCCGACCTTGCCGCTGCGACGCAGGCGCGGCAACAGCTGGATGGCCATCTGCGAACCGGCCACCGGTAGCACATTCAGCGCACCGTAATAATCGCAGGCGGCCTGTTCCAAGCCGTCATCGGTTTCCGGCAAACGCGCCCAGGCCCGCAGGGGAATCGCCGGGACGTCGAACGGCCAAGGCGCCAGACCGCTGGACAAGTCGAGCCAATCCGCTTCGGCAATGCCGTATTGCCGGGCTGCGTTGCGCAAACGGCCACCGTGCTCAAGCATAAAACTCAGCTCCCAGGCAGAGAATCAGCAACCACAACCATACCCCGCGCTGGACCAATTGCCAGCCGCGGTCGATGGAATCGGCACTCGCCGGCACGCCCTCGCCCAAGGGCGGACGTTGGTGCAGTTCACCGTGGTAAACCGCCGCCCCGCCCAGCTCGACACCCAGCGCTCCGGCACCGGCGGCCATCACTGGTCCGGCGTTGGGGCTGTCCCAGGTCGGACCCTGGGTGCGCCAGCACTTGAGCGCCAGGCGGGTTTTGCCGAGCAGCGCGTAGGTCAATGCCACCAGGCGCGCCGGAATATAGTTGAGCACATCGTCGATTTTTGCCGCCGCCCAGCCGAAGCGCTCGAAGCGTTCGTTGCGATAACCCCACATGGCGTCGAGGGTATTGCTCAGGCGGTACAGCACCACCCCGGGCGCGCCGGCCACGGCGAACCAGAACAACGCGGCGAACACCGCGTCGCTGCCGTTTTCCAGCACCGATTCGGTGGCGGCGCGGGCCACGGCGGTTTCATCCAATTCAGCCGTTTCGCGACTGACCAGATAACCCACACGCTTGCGCGCCTCCTCCAGATCGCCGCTGCGCAACGCCCGCGCCACCGGCTCGACATGTTCACCGAGGCTGCGCAGGCCGAGGGCACAGTACAACGCCAGAATCTCCACCAACCAGCCCACCATCGGCGCCCACGAAAGGGCCGTGGCGAGCAAGGTCAACGGCACCACGGCGATGATCCACGCCGTCACCCCATGGCTGCGCCAACCACGTCCGCCGGAATTGAAGCGCTGTTCGATGCGCTCGGCAAAACCGCCGAACGCCACCAGCGGATGCCAGCGCCGGGGCTCGCCCAGCAGCGCATCCAGCGCCACCGCGGCGGCACTGAGCAGGGCCACACTCATGGGCTCGTTCCCCAACGGTTTTCATACAGCAGTTCATTGAGCGGACGGGGTTGCGCCCAACCTTCCAGGGCGAGCATCGGCGCCGGATAGAAACCCTCGACCGGGCCCAGGCAAAGAATCGCCAGCGGCTTGGCCCCGGCGGGCAACCCCAGCAAGTCGGCCAGGGCCTGGGGCTCGAACAACGACACCCAGCCCATCCCCAACCCTTCGGCACGGGAGGCCAGCCACAGGTTCTGGATCGCGCAGGACAGCGAGGCCAGGTCCATTTCCGGCAAGGTCCGGCGACCGAAAATGTGCCGCTCGCGATCCTCCATCAAGGCCGCCACCAGCACTTCGGCGCAGTCGTCGATGCCTTCGACCTTGAGCTTCATGAACTCGTCGCTGCGCTCGCCGAGGGCCTCGGCGGTACGGATGCGTTCTTCTTCCACCAGTTGGCGGATCTGCCCACGCAAGGCGCGATCGCTGATGCGGATGAATCGCCATGGCTGCATCAGGCCGACGCTGGGGGCCTGGTGCGCGGCTTCCAGCAGGCGGCGCAGCAAGGCCGGCTCCACCGTGCCACCGCTGAAATGGCGCATGTCGCGGCGCTCGGCGATGGCACGGTAGACGGCGTCGCGTTCGGCCTGGGAAAAAGTGGTGTTTGTCATGGCCTCTTCGCGAGCAGGCTCGCTCCCACAGTGACAGGCGCTGTACTTGAGATCACACAATCCCCTGTGGGAGCGAGCCTGCTCGCGAAGGCGGCCTCAAGGTCAGGCGCAAACAACGCCGCAATCGCCCGCGGATTGGACGGGAAATATAAATGCACATAGGAAGCCGTCATCCGCCCCTGTCGGAAAACCGCCTCCGCCCCTCGCCCGCCATTCGGGCTATGGCCACGGGCAATCGGCTTGAGCTCGGTGCTGGTCAGGGAGTGATGATAGGTATGCCCACGCAGGTTGCCTTCCGGCAAATCCACCGATTGCAGCGCCAGGGCTGCCAGGCGCTTTTGCATCTGCGCATCACCGGCCAGCAACCCCAGCAGTTCCGCGCGCACGCCGTCGACGTCGGTCAGTGAATCGAGCAGATACAACATGCCGCCGCATTCGGCGAGCAACGGCTTATTGGCGGCATGGTGCGCACGGATCGCCGCCAGCATCGGCGTGTTCCGGGCCAGCGCAACGTGGTGCAGCTCCGGATAACCGCCGGGCAAATAAAGGCTGTCCGCCTCGGGCAGTTCGCCGTCATGGATCGGCGAAAAGAAGCGCAACTGCGCGCCCATGGCCCGCAGCAGATCAAGGCTGGCGCCATAGGTGAAGGCGAACGCTTCGTCACGGGCCACGGCGATGCGCACCCCATCGAGCCACGGCTCAACGGCGACCACCTCGGGCGCGGCGAACGCCACGGCGGGCGGCAGCGCCACTTCGCAACTGCCGGCCAGGGCATCGGCGGCCGCGTCGAGGCGCGCGTCCAAGTCGTTCAACTCGCTGGCCTGGACCAACCCGAGATGACGACTAGGCAATTCGATGCCGGTTTCCCGGGACAGCGCGCCGTACCAACGCAGGCCTTCGGTCAGGCTGCCTTCGAGCAATTGCGCGTGACGCAAGGTGCCGACCCGGTTGGCCAGGACACCGGCGAACGGCAGGTCCGGTTGATAACGCGCCAGGCCCAGGGCCAGGGCACCGAAGGTCTGGGCCATGGCCGTGCCGTCGATCACCGCCAGCACCGGCACGCCAAAATGCCGCGCCAGGTCGGCGCTGGACGGCGTGCCGTCGAACAGTCCCATCACCCCCTCGATGAGGATCAGGTCCGCTTCAGCAGCGGCTTCCCACAACAACCGGCGACTTTCCTGCTCGCCGACCATCCACATGTCCAATTGATAGACCGGCGCGCCGCTGGCCCGCTCCAGGATCATCGGGTCGAGAAAGTCCGGGCCGCATTTGAATACGCGCACCTTGCGGCCCTGGTTGCGATGCAACCGGGCGAGCGCTGCGGTGACGGTGGTCTTGCCTTGGCCCGAGGCCGGCGCTGCGATCAGCACCGCCGGACAGCGGCGGCTGGTCATGGCGGGATCACTCACAGTTCGACGCCTTTCTGCGCCTTGATACCCGCCTGGAACGCGTGCTTGATCATGTCCATTTCAGTCACGGTGTCGGCCAGCTCGATCATCTCGGGCTTGGCGCCGCGACCGGTCACCACCACATGCTGCATCGGTGGGCGGGCCTGCAGATCGCTCAGCACCTGATCGAGGTCGAGGTAACCGTGCTTTAGGGCAATGTTCAACTCGTCGAGCACCACCAGGCCAATGGACGGATCACTGAGTAATTGACGCGATACGGCCCAGGCGGCTTCAGCGGCGGCGATGTCGCGCTGGCGATCCTGGGTTTCCCAGGTGAAGCCTTCACCCATGACGTGAAAGCGCACCTGCTCCGGGAAGCGACGGAAGAACAGCTCTTCACCGGTGCTGTTGCGGCCCTTGATGAACTGCACCACGCCGCACTGCATGCCGTGGCCCATGGCCCGTGCCAGCATGCCGAACGCCGAACTGCTCTTGCCCTTGCCGTTACCGGTCAGCACCAGCAGCAAGCCGCATTCGTTCGGCGAGTTGGCGATGCGCTCGTCGATCACGGCTTTCTTGCGCAGCATGCGCGCCAGGTGGCGTTCGTCGCGATCAGACGTATCGGTGATGAGGGAGTCGGTCATGGGGAAGCCTCCGCTGGGGATTGGATAACGGCGGGCGGGCACAAAAAAAGACGGCAACAAGCCTGGCATCGCCCACCGTGATGCCGTTGGATGGATCAGGCCGGTCTCCGGGCTCATGAGCGGCGTGGTGCCTGGCTGCGCGCCTTCCCATGTCATCCGACACAGTGGCCTGTACGCAGCGTTGACTCATTTACCGTTGCGGGGGCAGCGCCGGGTTCGTGTGCACTCACCGGCTTCCCTGTTTCACTCTGTCGAACTTGGTCACAGAGCACCTGAAACAAGCGGCGAAGGTTAGAGGGTTGGGGGTGGAGCGTCAATTAAAGCCGCCATCACTCACGCGCGGAACATTGGCCCGGATCAATAAAGTGACGTCAATCTTGTGCCACGCTACGGCAAGTGATATCAAATAGGCATCATGACCCGATATCACAAGAACAAGAGGGCAAAAACATGCAAGGCATGCTCATCAGCAATCCAAAGCTGGAATTCCTGCGCCCGCTGCTGGAACGCTGGTTTGATTGTATCGACCGCTACAACGCCGTGCGCGGCGATAACGACACGCCCTATTGGTTCGATGAACGGGCCAACCTTGGGTTGCTGTCGGCCGCTGCCTGGATGGCCGAAATGGTTACGCTGCAGAACGCCCCGACCCGCAAGCAGAACGAAGAAGGCGAACGTAACGTCAGCGCCGACCTGTTCATCGCCAGCACGGAAGAACGCGCCTTCATCCAGGCCACCCAACGCTGGCCCAAGGTCAACAACCTGAACCTGACCCAACCGCTGCTCGAAGCCACCAGCGATGCCAAGCGCATCAGCTACGCCAGCGACCTGAAGCTGGGCTGCCTGTTCGTCTCGCCGCAAAAAGCCCAGCAAAGCGCCACGCCCGAAGAACTGCAGGACATGATCGACGACCTGCAGAAAGAAAATACCTGCGCCGTGGCCTGGTACTTCCCTTACGCCTATCGCAAATTGCGCAACGAAGCCGGGCAGTACCATCCTGGTATCGCGGTGCTGTTCAAGCAGGCCCATGGTTGATTCGTTCAGCAAGGATCGGTGAGAGACCACTGTGGGAGCGAGCACTCGGATACTCACAAATCCTGCGCTCACCACAGTTCTCCTGTGGGAGCGGGCTTGCTCGCGAAAGCGGTGTGTCAGTTGGCGTTGATGTTGGATGTGCTGCCGTCTTCGCGAGCAAGCCCGCTCCCACAAAGGGTTGTTCAATGGTCACCAAATCTGCGTCCACTGCGGGATCTGCCTGAGTTGAACCATCGCGCGTCTACGCTCCTCTATGAATAACCACATGCATTCATAGGGACGCCAGCATGCTCAAGCCACCTCATCTTCTGATCGTCGCCCTTGCCGCCGGGCTTGTCGCTTGTGGCGAATCGTCCACCTTGCAAGTCTCCGACGGCACTGGCCCTGCACCGAAACTGCCCGAACCGAACAAGACCCTGATCCCCACCGTCAACATCGCCGAAGCCATCGGCTGGCCGCAAGGCGCCAAGCCAACCCCGGCCCAAGGCCTGCAAGTCGGCGCCTTCGCGGAAGGGCTGGACCATCCGCGCTGGCTCTACGTGCTGCCCAATGGCGATGTGCTGGTGGCCGAAACCAATGCCCCGCCCAAGCCAGACGATTCCAAGGGCATCCGTGGTTGGGTGATGAAAAAAGTCATGGGCCGCGCCGGTGCCGGGGTGCCCAGCCCCAATCGCATCACGCTGCTACGCGACGCCAACCACGACGGCATCGCCGAAACCCGTACGGTGTTCCTGGAAAACCTCAACTCACCGTTCGGCATGACCCTGGTCGGCAATGACCTGTACGTGGCCGATACCGACCGGTTGATCCGCTTCCCCTACAAAGAGGGTGACACGCAAATCAAGGCACAGCCGACCAAGGTCGTCGACCTGCCCGGCGGCACCCTCAACCACCACTGGACCAAAAACGTGATTGCCAGCCGCGACGGCAGCAAGCTGTACGTCACCACCGGCTCGAACAGCAACGTCGGGGAAAATGGCATGGAGGCCGAGGAAGGTCGCGCCGCCATTTGGGAAGTGGACCGTGCCAGCGGCAAGCACCGGATCTTCGCCTCAGGCCTGCGCAACCCCAACGGCCTGGCTTGGGAACCGCGCACTGGTGCGCTCTGGACGGCGGTGAACGAGCGGGACGAGATCGGCAGCGACCTGGTGCCGGACTACATCACCTCGGTCAAGGACGGCGCCTTTTATGGCTGGCCTTATAGCTATTACGGGCAGAACGTCGATGCCCGGGTCGAGCCACAAAACCCGGCCCTGGTGGCCAAGGCCATCGCCCCAGACTATGCCGTCGGCCCGCACACGGCATCATTGGGACTGACCTTCGCCGAGGGCAGCAGCTTGCCTGCACCGTTTACCGAAGGGGCTTTCATCGGCCAGCACGGCTCCTGGAACCGTAAGCCCCACAGTGGCTATAAAGTGATTTTCGTACCGTTCAACGGCGGCAAACCGGTGGGACAACCGATGGATGTGCTGACTGGTTTCCTGGACGCCGACGAAAAAGCCCAAGGCCGGCCAGTGGGCGTGGTGATCGACAAGCAGGGTGGGTTGTTGGTGGCTGATGATGTGGGGAACAAGATTTGGCGGGTGTCGAAAAAACAGGACTGAAACCGATCCCCGTGGCGAGGGAGCTTGCTCCCGCTCGGTTGCGTAGCAACCGCTAAAAGCTTGGGGCTGCTGCGCAACCCAGCGGGAGCAAGCTCCCTCGCCACAAGAGCGCTCCTGCGGCGCAAAAACTCAATCGTCAGGGATTGCGCGCCAGGTGCTCCGGTTGCAGCACACGCTTGGCGCCCAGATAGGCCCTCTGCCAATAAGCCTTGGACAGGCTGTCGAGCTTGACCGTGCCGCCCGTCGCCGGCGCGTGGACAAAGCGCCCTTCGCCGACATAGATCCCGGCGTGGCTGACCTGGGAGCCGCCGTTGGTGGCGAAGAACACCAGGTCACCGCTCTGCAACGCGTCCTTACCCACTTCTGGCGCCCGCATGCTGATCATTTCCCGGGTGGAACGTGGCAGGGCAATGCCGGCGGCGTCGCGGTATACATAACCGATCAAGCCACTGCAATCGAAGCCCGAATCCGGCGTGTTGCCACCCCAACGATAAGGCGTGCCCACCAGGCCCAGCGCCCGGAACAGTACGTCTTCGGCGGCCGGAGAAAAGGTTTGCGAGGGAGCAAAGACCACCGGGGCCCGTACGGGTGCTGGCGGCGGGGTACGGCTGGCACATGCACTGAGCAGTGCGGCGAGGAAGATGAGCGCGAGGCGGGCCGACGTCGACATATGCAGACAATCCTGATCTGGATGCGGCTTTTCTGCCGTGGGCATGAAAACAAGTCCGCCTGCGGAGTACGCAGGCGGATTGCCATCAATCAATGATCAAGGATTCTAGCGGCTATATGGCAAACTTCAAGTAAGACTTTAAGTTTGCCTTACAAACTGTGTGCTTACTTGCGAGCAGTGACCGTTGTCGGTGCCATGGCGAGGGCTCGCTTGGCTTCGATGAAGGTCTTGCTCCAGTAGCTGTCGCCCAGGCTGTCGATCCGCACGCCACCGCTGCGGCGGCTGCTGGAATGGATGAACTGGTTGTCGCCCAAGTAGATACCGGCATGGCTGACGCGACCGCGACGACCGTTGGTGCTGAAGAACAGCAGGTCACCGGGCTCCAGCTGGTTGCGCGCTACCAGGGGGGCGTTCACGTTGATCATTTCGCGAGTGGAACGCGGCAGGTTCATGCCGGCCTCTTCACGGAACAGGTAACCGATGAAACCGCTGCAATCGAAGCCGGCTTCAGAGGTACCACCAAAACGATAGCGGGTACCAATCAACGACATGCCGCGCTCCAGGATACTGTCAGCCAGTACTGGAAGCTGGTAAGGCTTGCTGCCGGCGAAGGCTGCGAGTTCTTTGTCGGAGGCCATTTCTTCCTGGAACGCAACGGAGGAAGACTGGGCAGTAACAGAGTTCTGGACCTGTGGCTGGGGCGCTTGCTGGGACACCGGAGTGTGGGCAGCGCAACCGAACAACAGGGTAACGAGTGCGAGAGGCACGAGGGGTGCGAAGCGATTTAGCATGGGCACGACCGTGGCTGAAGTAGTAAAGATGGCGAGACTATGCCTTCTATCAACCTCATTTGCAAATTCAATCGATGCAAATGTGACTTCTCGGTTTTACGTTTACATCTAAGCGCTTAAGCCCATTTTGACTGTGGCGAGGGAGCTTGCTCCCGCTGGGCTGCGCAGCGGCCCCTTTTGTGAGCGCTTCGCACTCAAGCGGGAGCAAGCTCCCTCGCCACATAAGATCTCGCCCAAAAAATTTTTACCAGCCCAGGGTTTCTTTCAAAAAAGGAATAGTCAGCTTGCGCTGGGCCTGGAGCGAGGCCTGGTCGAGGCGTTCGAGCAGCTCGAACAATGCGCTCATGCTACGGGTGCCGCGGGTGAGGATGAAATGCCCGACTTCGTCGGTCAGGTGCAGGCCGCGACGGGAAGCGCGCAGCTGCAAGGCACGGAGTTTGTCTTCGTCGGACAGCGGGCGCATCTGGAAAATCAGTGCCAGGGTCAGACGTGACTTGAGGTCCGCCAGCTTCACCGGCAGCTCCCGAGGCGAGGTCGAGGCGGCGATCAGCAAGCGTCGACCGCTGTCGCGCAGTCGATTGAACAGATGGAACAGCGCCTCTTCCCAGTCAGCCTTGCCGGCCACGGCCTGGAGATCGTCCAGGCACACCAGTTCGTACTGTTCAAGGTTGTCGAGGATTTCGACGCCGCGATCAAGCAACTCGGCCAATGGCAGGTACACCGCCGGTTCGCCCAGTTGCTCGAACCGCAGGCACGCGGCCTGCAACAGGTGCGTGCGCCCTACCCCGTCCTTGCCCCACAGATAGATCAGGCTTTCGGTCCAGCCGGCGTCGGCTTCGCAAAGCCGCTCGACATAGCCGAGTGCAGCGGCATTGGCGCCTGGGTAGTAATTGATAAAGGTGGCGTCATCACGCAGACGCACACCTAGGGGCAGCTGAATCGGTTTCATGCTGACTGAACAGTTCCTCGGGAACCGTTAGTGGCCTCTGTGTAAAGTGCGCAAAGTTTATACCCGTGACGCGGACCGCACAATGTGCCGGACCACGAGCAAAATCAAAGGTTTGCAGCGACAAGGGCGCGAAGCGTCAGTTTCCCTGACACCCCGCCTGCCCTTTGCCCTATAGATCGGGGTCTTCGACGCCACTGTAGATATCTGAATCTTTGTACAGATCGTGCATATGCCGTACCAGCACCATGATCACCGCGGCCACCGGCAGCGCCAGCAGGATCCCGGTGAAGCCGAACAACTCGCCCCCCGCCAGGATCGCAAAGATCACCGCCACCGGGTGCAGGCCAATGCGGTCGCCCACCAACAGTGGCGTCAGCACCATGCCCTCCAAGGCCTGCCCGACCATGAACACCGCCACGATGCCAACCATTGGGTACAAGTCGCCGCCGAACTGGAACAACCCGGCGACCAATGCCGCGCCAATACCGATCACAAAGCCCATGTACGGGACGATGGCCGCCAGCCCGGCGATCAAGCCAATCAATAGCCCCAGTTCCAGTCCGACCAGCATCAGCCCTGCCGCATAGATGAAACCCAGGGCCACCATCACCAGCAGTTGCCCGCGCACGAACGCCCCCAGCACTTCATGGCATTCGCCGGTCAGGGTCATGATGCGTTCTTCGCGATGACGCGGCAGCAGGCTGCGAATCTTCGCCATCATCAAGTCCCAGTCCCGCAGCAGATAGAAGGCCACCACGGGAATCAGCACCAGGTTCGCCAGCCAGCCGATCAGCGCCAGGCTCGAAGCCGTGGCCTGGCTCAACACCACGCCGACGATGTCGGTGGTCTGGCCCATGTGCTCGCTGATAGCGGCCTTGACCTTGTCGAACTTCCAGAAGCCGTCGGCCAACCCCAGTTTCGATTGCACCCACGGCACCGCGCTGTGCTGCAACCAGTCGAGCATCTGCGGCGCCAATTCGTACAAGCGCAGCAGTTGCTTGGCGAGCATCGGGATCAGCACCAGCAGCAACGCGACCACGATCAAGGTGAACAATGCAAAGACCGTCACCACGCCCCATGTCCGCGACAGGCCGAGTTTTTCCAGGCGATCCACCACCGGGTCGAACAGGTAGGCCAACAGCAACGCAACCAGGAACGGCGTGAGGATCGGGTGCAGCAGATAGATAAACGCGAACAGCAGGGCGACCCCACCCAACCAGAACCAACGCCGCGTATCGCCCATGAACCACTCCTAGCTATATAAAGAAAGACAACCTACCAGCGGAACCGCAAGTTGGCGGCCGGTGCAGGCGCAGGTGTTGCAACCGGGACCGAGCCATCGGCTGCGGGCGGTGCTTCAGGCACCGGCGCTACAGCCTCGCCTGCTGGAATTTCCTGCAATTTAGCCAGGGCCAATTGCGCCTTCAGTTGCTCGGCGCTGCCGTTGACCTTATAGACGATCCGATCCCCTTCGACCCGCTGCAACTGCCCACCGAACGGCTCGAGCAAACGCCCCAGCGCTGCATAACGCTCCAGGTTCATGCCCTGCACTTCCAGCAGTTGCTCGATGGCCACGCCCGGCTTGGCGACGAAACGCGGCGCCAGGCGCTGGCTCACCGCGAGCATGACCGCATCGGCCAGGGCCGCAGGATTTGCGCCCTGGGCGGTACCCTGTTCGCGCTGGTCCCCCAGCCACAGGCGCCAGGTGCCTTGCCATTGTCCGCCCTCTTCCTTGGCATGGACCGCCAGCAAAGCGTCCGTCGCGTAGCGCTCCGAAGCATCACGCAAAGGTGCCGGGTCGCTGCCTTCCAGGTTCGGCGCGGTGGCGACGATCTGCTCGCTCAAATCCGCCAGCGGCAGGTGCAGTGCCAGGCCCCGATGCTGTGCAGCACGCCGCAGCGGGGTGGCGCTGGCCTGGCCATCGCCCACCAGGCTGGAGCCTTCGACCGAATCGCTCAGCCACCAACCGAGGATCGACGGTCGGTTCGCGCTCCACAGCGACAAGCCTGCCGAGCGCAATGCCCGATCAGTGCTCGCCGGATCGAAGTCGACCTTGAGGCTTTCCGGCGGCCCGGCGTCGTAGCCATATTGAAGAATGATCTGTTGCGGGTCCTGGCGGATGGCCGCCAACCCGGGATTCTGGGCCGCCTTGGCGTCGCCGGTCAGGCGCAGCACCAACGTATCCAGGGCGCGCAGCGTCGCCTGGTTGCGCTCCTCCGGCGTTTGGCTGGCGACCGGTTCGAGCACTTGATAGAGGCCATTGACGGTTTCGGCATGGCTCGCCAGGCTGATCAGCGACAAGCAGCCCACGGACAAGAATTTGAACAAACGCATGGAAGATTCCCGGACATAACGGCTGGAACAGGCCGTGTGAAGAAGATTGAGCATGGCTGTGACCACAGCACCCGGCAAAACATTCACACGCCCGGTGGAAGTTTCGCACGGTCATCACCATAACCGGTTACCGCTACACCTTATACAGACGCGCTACGCAGTACCAATATAAGAAATATCGGTTTTTTTCCGTGGATATGTCCCTGCCCGTCGGCGCGAGGATGGCCGCTGCCCCTCAAGCCTGATAAAATCGCGCGCCTTCGCAGACCGGCAATGGCTGGGCTCCCGGAATAATTCGTACAACGGTTATTCAATGGCCCCGGCGTCGGTCGTTACCCAGAAATCCCCCCTAAAGGCCTGGATCATGAGCAAGCAACCCTCCCTGAGCTACAAGGACGCCGGTGTAGACATCGACGCCGGTGAAGCATTGGTCGAACGCATCAAGAGCGTCGCCAAGCGCACTGCGCGTCCGGAAGTCATGGGCGGCCTGGGCGGTTTCGGCGCCCTCTGCGAGATCCCGGCCGGCTACAAGCAACCGGTCCTGGTCTCCGGCACCGATGGCGTCGGCACCAAGCTGCGCCTGGCCCTGAACCTGAACAAGCACGACAGCATCGGCATCGACCTGGTGGCCATGTGCGTGAACGACCTGGTGGTCTGCGGCGCCGAGCCGCTGTTCTTCCTTGACTACTACGCCACCGGCAAACTGAACGTCGACACTGCCGCTCAGGTCGTGACTGGCATCGGCGCCGGCTGCGAACTGTCCGGCTGCTCCCTGGTCGGCGGCGAAACCGCTGAAATGCCTGGCATGTACGAAGGCGAAGACTACGACCTGGCCGGCTTCTGCGTCGGCGTCGTGGAAAAGGCCGAGATCATCGACGGCTCGAAAGTCGCCGCCGGCGATGCCTTGCTCGCCCTGCCGTCCTCCGGCCCGCACTCCAATGGCTACTCGCTGATCCGCAAGATCATCGAAGTCTCGGGTGCCGACATTGAAAACACCCAGCTCGACGGCAAGCCGCTGGCCGACCTGCTGATGGCCCCGACCCGCATCTACGTCAAGCCGCTGCTCAAGCTGATCAAGGACACCGGCGCCGTCAAGGCCATGGCCCACATCACCGGTGGTGGCCTGCTGGACAACATCCCGCGCGTACTGCCAAAAGGCGCCCAGGCCGTGGTCGACGTGGCGAGCTGGACCCGCCCGGCCGTGTTCGACTGGCTGCAGGAGAAAGGCAACGTCGATGAAACCGAAATGCACCGCGTGCTGAACTGCGGCGTGGGCATGGTCATCTGCGTGGCCCAGGAGCACGTCGAGACCGCCCTGAACGTCCTGCGTGAAGCCGGCGAGCAGCCTTGGGTCATCGGCCAGATCGCCACCGCGGCGGAAGGCGCTGCACAGGTCGAGCTGCAAAACCTTAAGGCGCACTGATGTCCGCAACCTGTGACGTGGTGGTGCTGCTGTCCGGCACCGGCAGTAACTTGCAGGCCTTGATCGACAGCACGCGGGCCGGCGAAAGCCCGGTCCGCATCCGCGCGGTGATTTCCAACCGCGCCGATGCCTACGGCCTGCAACGTGCCAAGGACGCAGGCATCGACACCCGCGTCCTGGATCACAAGGCGTTCGAGGGCCGCGAAGCCTTCGACGCCGCGCTGATCGAACAGATCGACACCTTCAATCCGCAACTGGTCGTACTCGCTGGTTTCATGCGCATCCTCAGCGCTGGCTTCGTGCGTCACTACCAGGGCCGCCTGTTCAATATCCACCCGTCGCTGCTGCCCAAATACAAAGGGTTACACACTCACCAGCGCGCGCTGGAGGCCGGAGACACTGAGCACGGCTGCTCCGTGCACTTCGTCACCGAGGAACTCGATGGCGGACCACTGGTCGTACAGGCAGTAATACCGGTAGAGTTGCACGACACGCCGCAAAGCCTGGCGCAACGGGTTCACGCCCGCGAGCACCAGATCTACCCGATGGCCGTGCGTTGGTTTGCCGAAGGAAGGCTGACCCTCGACGATCGCGGTGCCTCACTGGACGGCCAGTTGCTCGCCGCCAGCGGCCATTTGATTCGATACTAGGAGATTTTATGCGTCGCGCCCTGCTCTTCGCTTGCGCTCTGCTTGCCTTGCCCCTGGCACAGGCCGCAGACCTTCAACCGTTCTCCGCCAGCTACACCGCCGACTGGAAGCAGTTGCCCATGAGCGGCACTGCCGAGCGCAGCCTGACCAAGGAAGCCAACGGCACCTGGAAGCTGAGCTTCAAGGCTTCGATGATGATCGCCAGCCTGACCGAAGAAAGCACCCTGACCCTGGACAAGGACACCCTGCTGCCACAGTCCTACCACTTCGAGCGCGGTGGCCTGGGCAAGGCCAAGAAGGCCGACCTGGACTTCGACTGGAACACCAAGATGGTCACCGGCACCGATCGCGGTGACGCGGTCAAGCTGCCGCTCAACCGTGGCATGGTGGACAAATCCACTTACCAGTTGGCCCTGCAGCATGACGTGGCCGCCGGCAAGAAAAGCATGAGCTACCAGGTCGTGGACGATGGCGAGATCGATACCTATGACTTCCGCGTCCTGGGCTCGGAGAAGGTCGACACCAAGGCCGGCCAGATCGACGCAATCAAGGTCGAGCGCGTGCGCGACCCGACACAAAGCAAGCGCATCACCGTGCTCTGGTTCGCCAAGGACTGGGATTATCTGCTGGTTCGCCTGCAACAGGTCGAGACCGACGGCAAGGAGTACAACATCATGCTCCAGGACGGTACGGTCAATGGCAAGGCTGTGAAAGGCAGCTGATCGACGACGATAACAACAAGCCCCGCCGATGCGGGGCTTTTTATTGCCTGGACTTCATGACCACCACCCACCCTGTGGGAATAACCTGTGGGAGCGAGCCTGCTCGCGATGGCGCCGGATCAGCCAACTTCACCGCTGCTGACATACCGCTATCGCGAGCAGGCTCGCTCCCACAAGGTTTGGGCTCAGCCAGATAATTGCTTTTACAACATGAAACCTTCTTCATGAACGCCACCTGCGACCGAATGCCGCGCACCGCCTGGCCTGCAGGATTGCTGCGCTTTGCATGAAAACTTCTTAACCCGCCGAAGCATTTACTTAGCACGCTATCCAAACCTATAACAAAGTCCTGCACACGCCTTGCTGCAGATAACAAAGATTGGAGCTTGCAAGATGACTGTGAAAGTAACTGAACGCGACGACGCCCATATGTCCCATGAAGGCATCGCCGCCGGTATCCGGATTTGGGACGTGCATCAACAGGATTTGTTGGTAGGGATGTTCCACTCCGAGACGGATGCCCATAGCTACAGGGCTGAGCTGGAGCGCGAGGAGCGGCAGCGTTCGCGGGAGACCGCTGAATCCTGAAAACAACACATACCCTAATGTGGGAGCGAGCCTGCTCGCGAAAGCGGTACATCAGTCAAACAGTATTGGCTGACACACTGCTTTCGCGAGCGGGCTCGCTCCCACAGGTCGTCCACAAGTCTTGCGATCAGCTCATCCTTACCACATCAAATCATCAGGAATCTGGTAGGCCGCGTACGGATCATCGGCATCCACTTCTTCGGTCTGGGTGTTGAGCTGGACAATGCGCTTGGGGTCGCGTTCCTGGATTTTCAGCGCGGCCTCGCGCGGGATCACTTCGTAGCCACCGGCGTGATGGACGATCGCCAGGGAGCCACTGCTCAACTTGTTGCGCATCAGGGTATTGACCGAGATGCGCTTGACCTTCTTGTCGTCGACGAAGTTGTAGTAGTCCTCGGTGGTCAGCTTCGGCAGGCGCGAGACTTCGATCAATTGCTTGATCTGCGCGGCCCGGGCCTTCTGCTCGACCTTTTCCTGCTGCTGCCGGTTGAGTTCCTGGTCGCGCTTGACCTTCTCGGCCATGGCATCCTGCGCTGCGCGCTGTTGGGAATCATCCAGTTCGATCTGGCCTTTGTGGGCCAGGCGCTGCTGCTTCTGTTTCTCTTTGCCGACCTGCTTGGCCTGCTTTTGGTTGACCAGCCCTGCTTTGAGCAACTGGTCGCGAAGGGAAAGGCTCATGGTGCTTACTCACTTAGGCAACGGCCTCAGCCACAGCTGGGCAAATTCTTTTCCTGACGTTTGGCTTCGCCCCATAAGGCGTCCAACTCTTCGAGGGTGCAATCTTCCATTGGGCGATGGGTGTCGCGCAATGCCTGTTCGATAAATCGGAAGCGTCGCTCGAATTTCCCGTTGGCGTCGCGCAGCGCGGTTTCCGGGTCGACCTTGAGGTGGCGCGCCAGGTTCACCACGCTGAACAGCAGATCGCCGATCTCGTCGCTGATGGCCACCGGATCGTTGTCGGCCATGGCTTCGAGCACTTCGTCCAGTTCCTCCCGGACTTTATCAAGCACAGGCAAGGGCCCCGGCCAATCGAAACCGACCTGGCCGGCACGCTTTTGCAACTTCGCCGAACGGGACAGCGCCGGCAGCGCCGCCGGCACATCGTCGAGCAGCGACAATTGCTCGGGCGCCGTGGCCTTCTCGGCCCGTTCCTCGGCCTTGATTTCCTCCCAGCGCTGCTTGACCTGGTCTTCGTTCAGGCGCGGGATGTCCACGGGCGCATACAGGTCACCGGTAGGAAACACATGGGGATGACGGCGAATCAACTTGCGAGTGATGCTGTCGACCACGCCGGCGAATTCGAAGCGGTTTTCTTCCCGGGCCAGTTGGCTGTAATACACCACCTGGAACAACAGGTCACCCAACTCCCCCTGCAAATGATCGAAATCGCCGCGCTCGATCGCGTCGGCCACTTCATAGGCTTCTTCCAAGGTATGGGGGACGATGGTCCGGTAGGTTTGCTTGATGTCCCACGGGCAGCCGTACTGCGGGTCCCGCAGGCGATTCATCAGGTGGAGCAGGTCTTCGAGGCTGTACATCAATTCATCCCATGACAAAAAAAAGCCCTGTGGGAAATAATTCAATAAGCCAAGAGGAGTGAGCCTGTGGGAGCAAAGCTTGCTCGCGATAACGGTGGGTCAGTCTCCGGATAGGCTGGGGCCACCACCACAATCGCGAGCAAGCTTTGCTCCCACAGACTTTGCTCCCACAGGCCTGCTCCCACATTTTTGGAGTGCGCCTGACCTTTAACCCGGCGTTCGGTTACGCCGGGTTTCGATGATGTTCGGCAACTGGGAGATCCGCCCCAGCAACCGTCCCAGCGCATCCAGCCCCGGAATCTCGATGGTCAAGGACATCAGCGCGGTGTTGTCTTCCTTGTTCGAACGCGTGTTCACCGCCAGCACGTTGATCCGCTCGTTCAGCAACACCTGGGACACATCACGCAGCAGACCGGATCGGTCGTAGGCGCGGATGACGATGTCCACCGGGTACGTGAGTACCGGCACCGGGCCCCAACTGACTTGAATGATTCGCTCCGGCTCGCGACCGGCCAGTTGCAGCACCGAGGCGCAGTCCTGGCGGTGAATGCTCACGCCGCGCCCCTGGGTGATGTAGCCGACAATCGCATCCCCCGGCAATGGCTGGCAGCAACCGGCCATCTGGGTCATCAGGTTGCCCACGCCCTGGATCTGGATATCGCCGCGCTTGCCCGGCTTGTAGCCGGTGGCCTTGCGCGGGATCAGCTCCAGTTGCTCGTTGCCCCGCTCCGGCTCCACCAGTTGCTGGGCCAGGTTGACCAACTGCGCCAAGCGCAGATCGCCAGCACCCAGCGCGGCAAACATGTCCTCGGCGGTCTTCATGTTGGCTTTTTCGGCCAGCTTGTCGAAATCCACCTGCGGCAGGCCCAGGCGACCGAGTTCACGTTCGAGCAAGGTCTTGCCGGCGGCGACGTTCTGGTCGCGGGCCTGCAATTTGAACCAGTGGACGATTTTCGCCCGCGCCCGGGACGTAGTGATGTACCCCAGGTTCGGGTTCAGCCAGTCGCGGCTCGGCGTGCCGTGCTTACTGGTGATGATCTCGACCTGTTCACCGGTCTGCAGGCTGTAGTTGAGCGGCACGATCCGCCCGTTGATCTTGGCGCCACGGCAGTTGTGGCCGATCTCGGTGTGGACGCGGTAGGCGAAGTCCAGCGGTGTCGCGCCCTTGGGCAGGTCGATGGCGTGGCCGTCGGGGGTGAAGATGTAGACCCGGTCCGGCTCGATGTCGACGCGCAGCTGTTCGGCCAGGCCACCGATGTCGCCCAGTTCCTCATGCCACTCGAGCACCTGGCGCAGCCAGGAGATTTTCTCTTCGTAGTGGTTGGACCCGGACTTGACGTCGGTGCCCTTGTACTTCCAGTGGGCGCAGACGCCCAGCTCGGCTTCCTCGTGCATGGCGTGGGTGCGGATCTGCACTTCCAGGACCTTGCCCTCGGGGCCGATCACCGCGGTGTGCAGCGAGCGATAGCCGTTTTCCTTGGGGTTGGCGATGTAGTCGTCGAACTCCTTCGGAATGTGCCGCCACAAGGTGTGGACGATCCCCAGCGCGGTGTAGCAGTCGCGCATTTCCGGGACCAGTACGCGAACGGCGCGAACGTCGTAGATCTGGCTGAATTCCAGGCCCTTGCGCTGCATTTTTCGCCAGATCGAGTAGATGTGCTTGGCCCGGCCACTGATGTCGGCTTCGACGCCGGTGGCCTGTAATTCTTCGCGCAACTGGGTCATCACGTCGGTGATGAAGCGCTCGCGATCCAGGCGTCGCTCATGCAACAGCTTGGCGATCTGTTTGTATTGGTCCGGCTCCAGGTAGCGGAAGGACAAGTCCTCCAGCTCCCACTTGATGTGACCGATGCCGAGACGGTGGGCCAGGGGCGCATAGATGTCGAACACCTCCCGGGCAACGCGATTGCGCTTTTCGTCATCGGCGGACTTCACGGCGCGGATCGCACAGGTGCGTTCGGCCAGCTTGATCAGCGCGACGCGCACGTCGTCGACCATCGCCACCAGCATCTTGCGCAGGTTTTCCACCTGGCCCTGGGTGCCCAGCACCATGGACTGGCGCGGGCTGAGGCTGGCGCTGATGGCCGCCATGCGCAGCACGCCGTCGATCAACTTGGCCACCACGGTGCCGAAGCGCTGGCTGACCACCGGTAGCTGGATCTGCCCTTCGCGCACGCCGCGGTACAGCACCGCCGCCACCAGGGAGTCCTGGTCGAGCTTGAGGTCAGCGAGAATTTCGGCGATCTCCAGGCCCGTCTGGAAACTCGAGGTGCCTTCGGACCAGAGGTTCTTCGCCGCGTTGTGTTGCTGCTCCGCCTCGCGCGCAAACTCGCAGGCGGCCTTCAAGGCTTCGCGATCCAGTGCCGTGTCGATACTGACCGCGTGATCGAGCCAAGCCTCGAGATTGATACTGCCGTCGGTGTTGATCGGCTGGTGTGCTCTCACCTGTACCATCTTTACTTACCTTCCCTACGACGCAGATTCAATGCGTCAACTTCGCTGACCTTCGCTGTCCGTGTTTCCGCCCAAGGCTATGGCGGGTTGGCACGAACGGGTCAGTCGGACAAGCCATCCTGGCTCGCTTCAAATAACGCCATGGCCTCGACATGCGCCGTTTGAGGAAACATATCGAGAATCCCGGCACGTTTTAACCGGTAGCCCTGCTTGATCAGTTCGACCGTATCCCGGGCCAAAGTTGCCGGGTTGCACGAGACATAAACCAACCGTTTGGCCCCCAGGGACGACAGCTTGCGCACCACCTCGAAAGCACCGTCACGGGGTGGGTCCAAGAGTACCGCAGAAAAGCCTTCGCCGATCCATTCGGCATCCGCCAGAGGCTGGGATAAATCGGCCTGAAAAAAGGCAGTGTTATTCAAATTGTTGCTGACGGCATTGGCCGCCGCACGGTCCACCATGGTTTGCACGCCTTCGACAGCCACCACCTGGCGCACGCTCTTGGCCAGCGGCAAGGCAAAGTTGCCCAAGCCGCAGAACAGATCCAGCACCCGCTCCTCAGGGCGGGGCGCCAACCATTGCAACGCTTGGGCGATCATCGCCTCGTTGACGCCGGCGTTCACCTGGATGAAATCCCCGGGCCGGTACGCCAGCTCAAGGTCCCAGGCATCCAGGCGAAACCCCAGCGCCTGTCCGGGTTCGACCGGTTGCGGCTCACCTTCACCGTGTAGCCACAACTGGGCCTCATGAAACGCGCAGAAATCCTTGAGGATCGTCAGGTCGGCCTCCGACAGCGGCGCCATATGACGCAGCAATACCGCGAGGGACGAACCGGCGAACAATTCCACATGCCCCAACGCCTGGGGTTTGCTCAAGCGCCGCAGCATCTCCGGCAAACGGCTCATGATCGGCTGCAAGGGCTGTACCAGCACGGGGCAATCACCGATGGCGACGATGTCCTGGCTTCCAACGGCGCGGAAACCCACTTCGAGCTTTTTCGCTTTCTGGTCCCAACGCACCGCCACCCGGGCGCGACGTCGATAACCAAACTCCGACCCGCTCAACGGCGCGGCCCATTCTTGCGGCTCAACCCCAGCCACGCGCGACAACTGCTCGGCGAGCATGCGCTGTTTCAGGGCGAGTTGTTCGTCATGGGGCAAATGCTGGACGCTGCATCCGCCGCAACGACCGACATGGACACACGGCGCTGGTCGGCGCAGTCCACTGGACAGGAACACACGCTCGGTGCGCGCCTCGACCACTTTGCCATGGGCACCGAGCACCCGCGCCTCGACCTCTTCACCGGCCAGGGCACCGATGACGAACCAGGTCCGCCCGTCGACAAACGCAATGCCCCGGCCGTCGTTGGCCAGGCGCTCAATGGTCAAGCGCTGCTTTTTACCGGTGGGCACTTGCGGGGCCCGGCTTCCGCCGCTGGGCTGGAAGCGCAGGCCTCTCTCTTGCTTGGCCATCAGTTAGGCGCGTCGAAAATGCCGGTCGACAAGTAACGGTCGCCACGGTCACAGATAATCGCGACGATCACCGCATGCTCCACTTCCTTGGACAGGCGCAGCATCCCCGCCACGGCACCGCCCGAAGACACGCCGCAGAAGATGCCTTCTTCACGCGCCAGGCGACGGGTCACGTCCTCGGCTTCGCGCTGGGCCATGTCGATGATGCGGTCCACGCGGTCGGCCTGGTAGATCTTCGGCAGATACTCTTCGGGCCAGCGACGAATGCCGGGAATGGCCGAGCCTTCCATCGGCTGCAGGCCGATGATCTGCACGTTGGGGTTCTGTTCTTTCAGGTAGCGCGAGGTGCCCATGATCGTGCCGGTGGTGCCCATCGAGCTGACGAAATGGGTGATCGTGCCGTCGGTCTGGCGCCAGATCTCAGGGCCAGTGGAGGTATAGTGGGCCTCGGGATTGTCGCCGTTGGCGAACTGATCCAACACCTTGCCACGCCCCTCGGCCTGCATGCGCTCGGCCAGGTCCCGGGCGCCTTCCATGCCCTCCTCCTGAGTCACCAGGATCAACTCGGCGCCATAGGCCGTCATCGCCGCCTTGCGCTCGGCACTGGAGTTGTCGGGCATGATCAGGATCATCTTGTAACCCTTGATCGCCGCCGCCATCGCCAAGGCAATCCCGGTATTGCCGGAAGTCGCCTCGATCAGCGTATCGCCGGGCCGGATCTGCCCGCGCAATTCACCGCGGGTGATCATCGACAACGCCGGCCGGTCCTTGACCGAGCCCGCCGGGTTGTTCCCTTCGAGCTTGAGCAAAAGCGTATTGGTGGTCTCGCCGGGCAAGCGCTGCAAGCGGACCAGCGGAGTATTGCCGACGCAATCGGCGATGGTGGGGTACTGCAAAGTCATGGCGTATTCGCAATCCAGGCTGCGGGGGCGACTATCATACCGGCAAACCCGGCGAGGCCATATCACGCAAAGTGAGGGGGTTATGGCTTATGGGAATAAGCGAGGCGTGTGCTGCTTTGCGGGGGAGCTTGATCACTCGCCACCGGATCCTCGCGCGCGCGTGATGCTCAGGCCCATGGAGTCGATTCGGTACACCACAGGATGCTTTTTCCTACAGATCTGAGCGCTCGAATCGCCCATGGACGTCTGTTGTAAGCGCCGCCTGTAGGCACTCTTCCTGCTGGTTTGTAGGCTCGTTCCTTTTGTATTGATGACAAAGCGGCCAAAGCTATCTGGCTTGGCACCATGTTCTTTACAGTTGTAGCGCTAAACGTATTGGTAGGGAGTGAGCAATAACAATGGCCAACACGAAACAAAAAGATCCACAACCCAGCGCCCGGCGGACTTGCGGGCAACGCTTGCGCAGCCTATTGGAAGAATACGACATCTCTCCCTCAGGGTTTGCCAAGGTGCTCGGCATCAGCCCTCAATGCCTGACGAACTGGAGCACGCGGGGTATACCTCGACAGCGGGTGGAGCCATTGGCACGGTTGCTGAGTGTCAATGAAGTGTGGCTGGTGACTGGGGAGGGTGAGCGGGCACGTGACATACGTCGGGCGTAGGAGAGGATCTAACAGGTTCGCGGGGTTGGGACTGGTGGGTGCCCTCCCCGACGCTCCCCCACTCCTCGACTTTCCTTGCCTGATTGGAAAACGCGAATTGGCTGCCGGCATGCTGGTTGTGATCAATGGCTAACTGGGTGGCCAGACCTGTCCCAGCGCCAAGGTTTTATCGTTGACTTATACATAAAGTTAAAACCCCGCCTTCAAACCTTCCATCTGATCTCGAATGCTGCGCTCCCGATCCCCTTCTGAAGCCCATCCGCCATGATCGACCCGACACCCAGGTCGAAAAGTCTATCCACACCCCACCCCCGTCGACTTCCGTAAATCCATTGACAGCCTGGCTGCGCCGCTCGAGCTGGAGATGAAAGTTGCGCGCCGGTGAGAGCAAGCTTCCTCGCCATGGAGGCCACGCTCGATGATTTATGGGACGTTACCTGACCCAACGCAGCCCCAGGACGACAGGAGCGTATTCGAACAGGGCGAAGTTATAGAGACGTAGCCAACCTGCTGCTTCCTCCATATTCGCTCCATCTAACTGTCAGACCTGCCACTTTCTGTAGTACTTATTACCCCGCAAGGGAAGTTCTTTCCTCGCAGCACATAAAAGTCTGTAGGAACACGATTTTTTATCGGATCTTTCCCGCAACTCGTCGAGACATCCATGAACTAGCGAGCCATCAGATATACCGATAATATTATTACCAAGCAATTCATCACTCGCTCTCAACCAAGGAACAGACAATTGAAGAAAAACAATAAAGACTTAACAAAGCGAGAGCACGAGGTTTTGCAGTTACTTCTGCAAGGTGAAACAAACAAAAGAATAGCTTTAGCGCTCAGCATTAGCGATTTCACGGTGCGAGAATACGTCTCCTCAATTTTACGAAAGAAAGGTGTAAATTCCAGAGGTAAGTTAATCTCGGAGAAGTTAAATAAACCTTAAAAGTATTACGCGCTTTACACCCCTTCAGTATCGCACCATTAAAAACATAGAATCAAACTACTTACGCAGACGGGATCTCCTGAGCACAACACTTAACTGACACCAATATAAGCATACAAAGCAGGTAACCCATACACAACCATGAACATGATTCCCAAAAAAAAGTACAACTGCTTATATCCCTCCGAGACAACATAACCACACACTCTTTTCAAGATGAATTCAATACCTTTAAAAAACAACCCTATTGCTAAACCCGCCACAGCCCCTGTCACACCTTCCAACAACATAGACATCTCTCCATTGTAATCGAACACACAAACCACACCAATACAAAGGAGCTAGACACTCAACATCAGCCTACCCTCACTCATTTGAAGTAAAATATCGACAACCCGAGGCTCAAACCCAACAAAATCACAGATAAGTTATATTATGCTCCAAGCAAAACCTTTCAATCATTTTAATCACAAACTCTCGCTGCTCTTCAGGTATAAACCTTGGCAGTAAAAAAACCTCCCTTCGCCCAGGCATATTTATCACTACCTCAATTGGTGCAAACACACAATTTCTAACACTCACCTCAACAACACCTCGATCAAACGACACCGTCTTAAATCTACGTCTAAAGCAAATATATTCTCCTTCCAACCAAAACAATCTACGCCCCTTAAAACACAACATCGAAATAAACAAAAGCCAAATAAACACCACAAGCAAGACCAACCACAAACCCACCTTAAGAAAACTTAAAACATTAAGAATCAATACACTCCCCACCAAATAGACAGAGAAATCAAAATAATTCAATACCACTTCATTATTCACGCCACCCTCCTAATTAAAACACCAGATCACAGCTTACAGCGCCAACCACGACTTCAATCAAATACTGCCCCCCTGTAACATCGCAAATTCAGCAACCAGAACTCACCATTAACGAAGGCACCACAAATATAACGAACCACACAACAAACGGCAGTACAACCAGATGCTTATACATTTTGGGAAGCACATACCCACACCGATATTTTAGAACATAAGCAAAAGCCTCAATCGCCCCCATCAAAACACAACCACCCCCAAGAGAAAGAAGAACCGAGAACAGTATAAACCCCATATTTCACCTACTTAAAAGAACACCGCCGCGCCCAAAACTACGCAGCCGACCGAATTAACAGCCCGATAAAAAATAAAAATTTACTTTGAAGATCGCAACAAAAATGCATGTATTTCTTCCGTTTTGAAACCCACGAAGAATTCGTGCAAATCTTATATTTTCCATAGATCGCTCAACCTATCTATGCTGCGCCGACCAGCACCTTCGATTCAACGATAGCGACCAAATACCAAAATCTGCACCCTACACATGTAGGGGTGACCCAAACGGACGCCCATGAGAAGATCTACGTCCCGCCGCGGTACGGCATAACTTTCCAAGATCTTCAACAGACCAATGTAAGAAAAAGCCTCACACGTTACCTAAGCAACTTAGAAAGTGATTCTGAGGCTTGAGCTGAAAAATTTTCAATCAAAGAAAGCCGATTGCCTAGGCTTGCACTTCCATCCACAGCATGACTGCTCATCTTTTCGTACGACTGAGCACCAACCCATGGATCAATCACCCCCTCCTGCCATTCCGCGCCCACAGCCGTCCCCCTGGGCGGGAGCATCGAGGCGCGTGAGCAGATCGAAGATACGGTTGCATTCCTGGTCTGCCAGCGAACACCCACCAAACGATTGCAAATCCCACTGCAACAAGCCTCCGGTCGAACCGATGCACAGCAGACACCATTTTTCCAAAGATCCCCCGCCCGCAAATCGCTACACTGCGCAGGTGGTGCGTGCCGGATGCGCGCACAGTTCAATCAGACCGCTGGATGCAGGAGACAAGTGTGCTCAAGAAACTGGGAATCAAAGGCCGTGTGCTGTTGCTGACCCTGTTGCCAACCAGCCTGATGGCGCTGGTCCTGGGCGGCTATTTCACTTGGATGCAGCAAGCGGACCTGCATGCCCAGTTGCTGCAACGGGGCGAGATGATCGCCGAACAGTTGGCCCCGCTGGTCGCTCCGGCCATGAGCCGCCAGGACATCGATCTGCTGGAGCGCATCGCCACCCAATCCCTTGAGCAAGCGGACGTGCGCGCCGTGACCTTCCTCGCCCCTGACCGCGCGCCGCTGGCCCATGCCGGCCCGACCATGCTCAACCGGGCGCCGGAGGGCAACGGTGCGCAGTTGCTGCAACGCACCGGCAATGACGCCACGCGCTACCTGCTGCCGGTATTCGGCAAGCACCGCAACCTGGCGGGCGAGCTGATCCCCGAGGAGGCCGACCGCCTGCTGGGCTGGGTCGAGCTGGAGTTGTCCCACAGCGGCATGTTGCTGCGTGGCTATCGCAGCCTGTTCGCCAGCCTATTGCTGATCGGCGCTGGACTGTGCCTGACCGCGCTGCTGGCCTTGCGCATGGGCCGCACGATCAACCGTCCGCTGAGCCAGATCAAGCAAGCCGTGGCGCAACTCAAGGACGGCCACCTGGAGACCCGCCTGCCACCATTGGGTAGCCAGGAGCTGGATGAGTTGGCCTCGGGCATCAACCGCATGGCCAGCACCTTGCAGAACGCCCAGGAAGAATTGCAGCACAGCATCGACCAGGCCACCGAAGACGTGCGCCAGAACCTGGAAACCATCGAGATCCAGAACATCGAGCTGGACCTGGCCCGTAAGGAAGCGCTGGAAGCGAGCCGGATCAAATCCGAGTTCCTGGCGAACATGAGCCATGAAATCCGCACACCGCTCAACGGCATCCTTGGTTTTACCCACCTGTTGCAGAAAAGCGAGCTGACTCCACGCCAGCTCGACTACCTGGGCACCATCGAGAAATCCGCCGACAGCCTGCTGGGGATCATCAACGAGATCCTCGACTTTTCGAAGATCGAGGCCGGCAAGCTGGTGCTCGACAACATTCCGTTCAACCTGCGGGACCTGCTGCAGGACACCCTGACCATCCTCGCCCCCGCCGCTCACGCCAAGCAGTTGGAACTGGTGAGCCTGGTCTACCGGGACACGCCGCTGTCGTTGGTGGGCGATCCACTGCGTCTCAAGCAGATCCTCACCAACCTGGTGAGCAATGCGATCAAATTCACCCGCGAGGGCACTATCGTCGCCCGGGCCATGCTTGAGGACGAGCACGAAGACAGCGTGCAGTTGCGCATCAGCATCCAGGACACCGGCATTGGCCTGTCCAGCCAGGACGTGCGGGCACTGTTCCAAGCGTTCAGCCAGGCCGACAACTCGCTGTCGCGACAACCGGGTGGCACCGGCTTGGGCCTGGTGATTTCCAAGCGCCTGGTGGAACAGATGGGCGGCGAGATCGGCGTCGACAGCACACCTGGCGAAGGCTCGGAATTCTGGATCAGCCTGCGCCTGCCCAAGACCCGTGACGATGCCGAGGACCTGCCGGGCCCGCCATTGCTGGGCCGGCGCGTGGCGGTGTTGGAGAATCATGAACTGGCCCGCCAGGCCTTGCAGCACCAGCTCGAAGACTGCGGCCTGCAAGTGACGCCGTTCAACACCCTGGAGAGCCTGACCAACGGCATCACCGTCGCCCACCAGACCGACCAGGCGATCGATCTTGCCGTGTTGGGCATCACCAGCAACGACATGCCGCCGGAGCGCCTCAACCAGCACATCTGGGACCTTGAGCACCTGGGCTGCAAAGTGCTCGTGCTGTGCCCCACCACCGAACAGACCCTGTACCACCTTTCGGTGCCCAACCCTCACAGTCAGTTGCAGGCCAAGCCGGCCTGCACCCGCAAGTTGCGCCGTTCGCTGTCCGACCTGGTCAACCCCCGCCCGACCCGCAGCGAACCCAGCGAGCCGGTTTCCAGCCGCGCCCCGAAAGTGCTGTGCGTAGACGACAACCCGGCCAACCTGTTGCTGGTGCAGACCCTGCTCGAAGACATGGGCGCCAAGGTGCTGGCGGTGGAAAGCGGCTACGCGGCGGTCAAGGCCGTGCAGAAGGAAACTTTCGACCTGGTGTTGATGGACGTGCAGATGCCCGGCATGGACGGTCGCCAGAGCACCGAGGCGATCCGCCAGTGGGAAAGCGAGCGGCACTGCACGCCGCTGCCGATCGTCGCCCTCACCGCCCACGCCATGGCCAACGAAAAGCGCGCCCTGCTGCAAAGCGGCATGGACGACTACCTGACCAAACCCATCAGCGAACGGCAACTGGCCCAGGTGGTGCTCAAGTGGACCGGCCTGGCCCTGCGCAACCAGTCGCCGGAGCGCAGCAACGATGCCCAGGGTGCCAGCGAGCTGCTGGTGCTCGATCATGAAGAAGGCTTGCGCCTGGCCGCCGGCAAGGCCGACCTGGCGGCGGACATGCTGGCGATGCTGCTGGCGTCCCTGGAAGCCGACCGCGAAGCCATCCGCCAGGCCAGCGAGGCCAACGATCACAACGCCTTGATCGAACGGGTCCACCGCCTGCACGGCGCCACCCGCTACTGCGGCGTGCCGCAATTGCGTGCGGCCTGCCAGCGCAGCGAAACCCTGCTCAAGCAACAGGATCCCAAGGCCACCGCCGCCTTGGAAGAGTTGGAGCGGGCCATCAATCGCCTGGCCAGCGAGGCGCGTATCAGTGCCTGATCCAGGGCAATACCCTGGAAATCGGAATCACTGAAAATGTCCGCTGTCCCGGCCCGTAGGAGCTGCCGAGCGAAGCGAGGCTGCGATCTTTTGATCTTTCACTTGCGATTCAATGGTCAGCGCAAAGATCGCAGCCTCGTTGCACTCGACAGCTCCTACGGGCTTGTTTTTTCTGCCAGGAGGCCGCCATGCGCGTGATTTTTTTCAGCAGCCAGACCTACGACCGCGACAGCTTCACCCAGGCCCCGACACCCGCCGGCCTTGAGTTGCAGTTCCAGCCCGCCCGCCTGAACATGGACACCCTGGCCCTGGCCGAACGGCATGACGTGGTGTGCGCCTTCATCAACGATGACCTCAGCGCCCCGGTGCTGGAGCGGCTGGCCGCAGGCGGCACGCGGCTGATCGCCCTGCGCTCGGCCGGCTACAACCACGTCGACCTGCTCGCCGCCAAGCGCCTGGGCTTGAGCATCGTCCGGGTCCCGGCCTATTCGCCTCACGCCGTGGCCGAACATGCCGTGGCG
This sequence comes from Pseudomonas sp. SWRI179, assembly GCF_014268705.1. Lineage (NCBI taxonomy): Bacteria > Pseudomonadati > Pseudomonadota > Gammaproteobacteria > Pseudomonadales > Pseudomonadaceae > Pseudomonas > Pseudomonas sp. SWRI179. The sequence goes on from NZ_JABWRA010000007.1 coordinate 95,595, forward strand.
TTGATCATGGCCCTCAATCGTTGCCTTCATCGCGCCTACAACCGCACCCGGGACGGCAATTTCAGCCTCCATGGGCTGACCGGCTTCGACCTAGTGGGCAAGACCGTCGGGGTGATCGGCACTGGGCAGATTGGCGCTACGTTCGCACGGATCATGGCCGGTTTCGGCTGCCAGTTGCTGGCCTACGACCCCTACCCCAACCCACAGGTCGAAGCCTTGGGCGCCCGCTATTTGCCTTTGGACGAATTGCTGGCGCAAGCTCAGATCATCAGCCTGCACTGCCCACTGAACGAACAGAGCCGACACCTGATCAACGCCCGAACGCTGGCCGCGATGCAACGCGGCGCCATGCTGATCAACACCGGGCGCGGCGGCCTGGTGGACACACCGGCCTTGATCGCGGCCTTGAAAAGCGGCCATTTGGGCTACCTGGGCCTGGATGTGTACGAGGAGGAGGCCCAGTTGTTTTTCAAGGACCGCTCAGACCTACCTTTGCAAGATGACGTGCTGGCACGGCTGCTGACCTTTCCCAACGTGATCGTCACCGCCCACCAGGCGTTCCTGACCCATGAGGCGTTGGCCGCCATTGCCATGACCACCCTGGACAACATCTCCGCCTGGGCGGCCGGCACGCCGCAAAACCTGGTGGATAGCTGATCCCCCAGGTCACCACCTCCTGTGGGAGCGGGCTTGCTCGCGAAGGCGGTGCTTCAGTTAGCCTATGTGTTGCTGACACACCGCCTTCGCGAGCAAGCCCGCTCCCACATTAGGAATGGAGTTTCGTCGGCAAGATTCGTGGTTGACCATCCCAACCCATGCCCCGTGCTAGCATGTCGCGCCTATTTGGAGGACCCATGGCCGAACACGATTTCCGCTACACCCTGATGAACCCGCAGCATACCTTGACAGAAGTCCGCGCCCTGGCGCCGGGCCGCTACCAGGTCACCGGCAATGGCGGTTCGATCCAGGCCAACGATGTGTTGCTCGTCACACTCAAGGGCAGCAAGGACTTGTCCATGCGCCTGACCGTGGACACCGTGCGGCACCTGCTCAAGCCCATGGGCCAATGGACCGCCATGACCACCGGCCCGGTGTTCGGCGAACTGGCGATCCATACCTGGCAGGTCAACTGCGATAGCTGCGCCAAAGAACTGAGCTTCGAATTCGCCGTCGATGCCAAGCTTGGCGTCAAGGCCGAGAAGCCGGCCGCCACCGCGCGAATCGCCGAACTGGGCTGGACCACCGTGGGTGAAAAACACCTGTGCCCGAAATGCCAGGAAGCTGCCTGATGAAACGTTTGGCCCTGTCCGCGTCGATCGGCATGAGCCTGATGGGGTGTGCCGCTGAACCTGTGCAGTTGCAACCTAACCGCAGCTACATCCTGGAGTGGATCGGCGAACGGCCATTGATGGACTACAGCCACCTGACCATCACCCTTGGGGATGACGGCCGCGCCTACGGCAACGGTGGCTGCAACCACTGGTTCGCACCCTACACCCTGGAAGGCCACCGCTTGAGCTTCGGCAAGATCGGCAGCACCCGCAAACTCTGCGCCCCGGCGGTGATGGAGCAGGAGACGCGTTTCTTGCAGGCCTTGGAAAAGGTCGAACGCTGGGACGTCTCGCCCATTGAGCAAATGCGCTTCTGGCCGGCCCAGGGCAAGCCGTTGCGGTGGTGGCTGGAGGAAGGCTGAGGCCTGACCCTGCAGACACCCCAGTTTGGACCAGGGACATGGTTGACCCTGTGGCGAGGGAGCTTGCTCCCGCTGGGCTGCGCAGCGGCCCCCTCCATTCTGTCTGACACATCAAAGTGACAGGTACATCTGGGGCCGCTTCGCGGCCCAGCGGGAGCAAGCTCCCTCGCCACAAAAGCTCCCTGTCACAGAACCTATATAACCAAACGCCCTATGTCAGTTCGGGATCACTTGAGTGCCTGCAACGCCTCAAGCCTGGCCATCACCCCCGCCGCCGTCTGCTCCCCCAGCAACTGTTCGCGCACCTTGCCCTGGTTGTCGATGATGTAGGTCACCGGCAACCCTTCGCTGCGAGGCAGGTCGAAAATCTCGGCCGGGTCTCGCGCCAGCACCGTGAAGCGAATCCCCATCTTGTCGCTGGCATTCTTGAGTTCTTCACCCTGCACCTGGTCGAAGTTGACCCCGAACACGCCGATGTTGCGCCCCTTGAGCTGTTCGGCCAGGGCATTGAACTCCGGGATCTCGGTGCGGCACGGCGCGCACCACTCCGCCCAGTAGTTGAGCACCAGCCATTGTTTGTCCAGCCGCTGGGAGGCGATGGCCTGGCCGTTCTGATCCACCCCGTAGTCGTTTCCGCAACCGGCGAGCAACAGGATGCCCATGAATGTCAGTGCCGCCGTCAATCGCCTTGTCATGTGCCAATCCTTGTCTGATGTGAACGCTGCTGCGACCCTTCGCCTCTCTAAGGTGCTAGGGACTTCGCGGCACAGTAGAATAGCCGCCACCTTACGCAAGATGCGACCCGCTCATGACCGATCTGACGCTTTATCACAACCCGCGCTGCTCGAAATCCCGCGGTGCGCTGGAACTGTTGGAGGCCCGCGGCCTGGCGCCGACCGTGGTCCGCTACCTGGAAACCCCGCTCGACGCCGCGCAACTGGAGCGCCTGCTGGCCAAGCTCGGCATCAGCGCCCGGCAGTTGCTGCGCACCGGCGAGGACGAATACAAGGACTTGAACCTGGCCGACGAAAGCCTGAGCCAGGCCCAGTTGATCGCCGCCATCGCCGCCCACCCGAAACTCATGGAACGGCCGATCCTGGAAGCCGGTGATAAGGCCGTGATCGGCCGTCCGCCGGAAAAGATCCTGGAGATCCTGCCGTGACCACGCCGTATATCCTGGTGTTGTATTACAGCCGCAGCGGCTCCACCAACGAAATGGCCCGGCAGATCGCCCGTGGTGTCGAGCAGGCCGGGCTGGAGGCCAGGCTGCGGACGGTGCCGGCGATTTCCACCGAGTGCGAAGCGGTGTCCCCGGACATTCCGGAGCAAGGCCCGCTCTACGCCAGCCTCGATGACCTGAAGAACTGCGCCGGCCTGGCCCTGGGCAGCCCGACCCGGTTCGGCAACATGGCCGCGCCGCTCAAGTACTTTCTCGACGGCACCAGCAACCTGTGGCTGACCGGCGCGCTGGTGGGCAAGCCGGCCGGGGTCTTCACCTCCACCGCGAGCCTGCACGGCGGCCAGGAAACCACTTTGCTGTCGATGATGCTGCCACTGTTGCACCACGGCATGCTGATCACCGGCCTGCCCTACAGCGAATCGGCCCTGATCGACACCCTGGGCGGCGGTACGCCCTACGGCCCGAGCCATCACGCCGGGGCCGACGGGAAAAGCGGCTTGAACGAGCATGAAGTCGCCCTCTGCCGGGCCCTGGGTTCGCGCCTGGCGAAAACCGCCCTGTTGCTGGAGAACGGCCGTGGCTAAGAAGCCGAAGATCCTGCCTTCCATCCAATGGCTGGAACCGCGCGTACGCCTGGCCCGTGTCCTCAGCCTGCTGTGCTTTTTCGGCCTGGTGGGATTACTCAGCGCGTATTACCTGCTGATCGCCGACCTGCACGGCGCCCGGCCCTGGGTGATTCTGCTGATCGAACTGGTGCCACTGCTGATACTTGCGCCCGGCATGCTCAGCGGCAGTGCCCGTGGACATTCGTGGATGTGCTTCGTGGTGAACCTGTATTTCATCAAGGGCGCATTGGCGGCCTATGACCCGAACCGGCAACTGTTCGGCGTGCTGGAAATGGCGGCAAGCGTGGCGGTGTTCTGCTCGGCCTTGCTGTATGTGCGCTGGCGGTTTCAGTTGAATCGGCGGTTGGCTGGCGAAGGCGAGCCCTCCGTCGCCTGATAGGCCGCCTTCGCGAGCAAGCCCGCTCCCACAGGGATTGGTGAACGCCGAACATTCCCTGTGGGAGCGGGCTTGCTCGCGAATGGAGCGACGCGGTCTCAATGATTGACTGTATAAGCCAGCATCATCGATATCTGCGACATCGGCCGCCCACCGCTCTCTTCATGCCACTGGTTGAAGGCATTCTGCACCGTCGCCAGGTCCCGCAGGCTGGTGGGGACTTTGTCGATGATGTCTTGGGCGTTGAGCGCCGCCACCACGTCATAACTGGGCACGAAGGTGTCCTTGCCCATCATCCGCAAGAAGCGCGGCGCCGACAGGCCGCCCAATTGATGGCCGTGCTTCTTCAGGTAGGTCCACAGGCCAACGATATCGGTCACCGGCCAGTCGGCGACCAGCGCGCCGAAGCTGCCCTTTTCATGGGCCACGTCCAATATCAACTGCGCGTTGCGCGGTACGCTCTTGAGCTTGCCCAGGTGGCGGATGATCCGCGCGTCCTGCATCAGCCGCTCCAGGTGTTCGGCGCTCATCAGTACGACTTTTTCCGGGTCGAACTTGAAGAACACTTCTTCGAAGGCCGGCCACTTGGCGTCTACCAGGCTGTGCTTGAGCCCGGCGCGGAACACTCGCAGCGCCATGGTCGAGAGGTAGCGGTCGTCGCTGATCTTGCGCAGTTGCGCCGGGGTCTTGGGAACAGGCAGGTGGGCTTCCAGTTCAGCTGCCGAACCGAAGCGGTTCAGACAGTACTCGTGCAGCCACTTGTAATCGCGCATGCCCTCTCCTGAGTTAAAAAATGAAAACGGCGCTCGCAAGCGCCGTGAATAGGTGTCGCTGCGACCGTCAGAGATTCACCACATTGACGAACCGCGGCGTGGCGTTTTCGTCGATGCGCAGGTTGGTGAAATCGAACAGGTTGCGGTCCGCCAGTTGCGACGGAATGACGTTCTGCAAGCCGCGGAAAATGCTCTCGGTGCGGCCCGGGGTCTTGCGTTCCCATTCCTGGAGCATTTCCTTGACCACTTGGCGTTGCAGGTTTTCCTGGGAGCCGCACAGGTTGCAGGGGATGATCGGGAACTGCTTGAAATCCGAATAGGCCTGGATGTCTTTCTCGTTGCAATAGGCCAGCGGGCGAATGACCACGTTGCGCCCGTCATCGGCACGCAGCTTGGGCGGCATGGCCTTGAGCGAGCCGTTGTAGAACATGTTCAGGAAGAAGGTCTCGACGATGTCGTCGCGGTGGTGCCCCAGCGCCATCTTGGTCGCACCGATTTCGTCGGCGAAGGTGTAGAGCGTGCCGCGGCGCAGGCGTGAGCACAGCGAACAGGTGGTCTTGCCTTCGGGGATCAGTTCCTTGACCACCGAATAGGTGTCTTTCTCGACGATGTGGTATTCCACGCCCAGCGACTCGAGGTAGGCCGGCAGCACGTGCTCGGGGAACCCGGGCTGCTTCTGGTCCATGTTCACCGCGACGATGTCGAACTTGATCGGCGCCACCTTCTGCAAATGCATCAACACGTCGAGTAAGGTGTAGCTGTCCTTGCCGCCGGACAGGCAGACCATGACCTTGTCGCCGTCCTCGATCATATTGAAATCGGCGACCGCCTCACCGGCCAGGCGGCGCAGGCGCTTTTGCAGTTTGTTCTGGTTGACCGTAAGAGTGCCCATGACGCGAAATCCGTGAGGTGTGACGAAAGGCCGGCATTTTACGCAAAAAATCCCCGCTGTGGCACGGCCCTTGTGGCGAGGGAGCTTGCTCCCGCTCGGCTGCGAAGCAGACGCCAACAGGACGACCCCAGAGGGTCGCTTCGCAACCCAGCGGGAGCAAGCTCCCTCGCCACAGGGAATCTATTCGCCAGCTAAATTGTGCATACAGATCAAGCCGCGATTAGCCGGCCCCGCTACAGCGCGATTTGCTCTAAGCCCCCCATCCCCCTCGGGGTAACTCCTTTCTATACTGCGACATAAGGTCGCACACATATCCAGACCTTTACTTACTTGGCCGTTTTGGCCCGTAGGCGCTCCGTTGGGGGGCGATGGCAATAACAAAGGAGTGACTGACTATGATCCATCATGTCGTGGGGCTCTTTACCCACCCTGATCAAGAATGGAAAGAAATCCGTGGCGATCAGGAGGAAAGCATCAGCCACATGTACCTCACCCACACGCTGATCCTGGCGGCCATTCCCGCGGTTTCGGCGTTCATCGGCACCACGCAGGTGGGATGGGTCATCGGCAATCGTCCACCGGTCATGCTCACCCAGGAAAGCGCGCTGTGGATGACCATCATGTCGTACCTGGCCATGTTGGGCGGCGTGGCGGTCATGGGGGCCTTCATCCACTGGATGGCGCGCACCTATGACGCCAATCCGAGCCTGGCCCGTTGCGTTGCGTTCGCCACCTACACCGCGACACCTTTGTTCATCGGCGGCCTCGCGGCGCTCTACCCGCACATGTGGCTGGGGATGATCGTTGGCACGGCAGCAATCTGCTACACGGTCTACCTGTTGTACGTCGGCCTGCCGACGTTCATGAACATTCCCCAGGACGAAGGTTTTCTGTTTTCCAGCTCGGTGCTCGCCGTCGGCCTGGTGGTGCTGGTGGCCATCATGGCGTTCACAGTGATCGTCTGGGGGCTGGGCGTCGGCCCGGTCTATACCAGTTGAACTTCTATACCCATTGAAGAATGCCCTCCCATAAAAAAGCAGGATCTGCCGACACAGGCCGCCGCAAGGCGGCCTTCCTGTGTGCGAAACGACCATTGGGCACCTGGACGATTCGCAACGGCCGGCGCTTGCGGCATACTCGGGCTTCTGGAGACCCGTAAAGCATGCTCGAGCAACTCAATACCCGCGTCGAAGAGTGTTACCAACAAGCCGAAGCCTTTTTCAAACGTCCTTTCAAACGCCCGGTGGTCAGCTTCAAATTGCGCGGCCAGAAGGCCGGTGTCGCGCACCTGCATGAAAATCTGCTGCGCTTCAATCCTCAGTTGTACCGGGAAAATGCCGAGGACTTCCTCAAGCAGACCGTCGCCCACGAAGTCGCGCACCTGATCGCCCACCAACTGTTTGGCGACCGTATCCAAGCCCATGGCGAGGAATGGCAGCTGATCATGCGCGGGGTGTACGAACTGCCGCCCAACCGTTGCCACACCTACGAAATCAAACGCCGCACCGCAACCCGCTATATCTATAAGTGCCCTTGCGACGGCAGCGACTTTCCGTTCACGGCCCAGCGCCACAGCCTGGTGCGCCAGGGGCGGCGGTATTTGTGCCGCAGCTGTCGCGGTACCTTGGTGTTCAGTGGGGAGACTCGGGTCGAATAGCGATTTTTTGTAGTGCTTGGACTGGCCCCTTCGCGAGCAGGCTCGCTCCCACAAGGGTCTTTGCAAACGCCAGAGATCCAATGTGGGAGCGAGCCTGCTCGCGAAGGGGCCATTGAGGGCACTACAAAACCACCTTGGCACTGCGCAATTGAGCGATTCGCTCAACACTGAACCCCAACGCCCCCAACACCTGATCCGTATGCGCCCCCAGCCTCGCCCCTATATGCCGAGGCTCGGGCAGCCCTTGGGAAAACTTCAATGGACAGGCCATCTGCGCCTGACTTGAACCCTCCCCACGGGGCACCTGTGTCACCAGTTCCCGAGCCTGTAGCTGCGGATGCCGCACGGCTTCTTCCAGGCTCAACACCGGCTCGACACAAGCATCAATCCCGGCAAACAAACTGCACAGCTCGGCAAAATCCCGCTTTTCGAACTCGGCCTGCAACGCCTGCTTGAGGACGTGTTGCTGTTCAGGCTTGGGCGACAACCCCGTGGCCGCCAGTTCCGGCCGCCCCAAAGCCTCGCACAGCGCCTGCATAAAGGCCGGTTCCAGGCTGCCCACCGACATCCAGCGACCGTCACGGGTGCGGTAATAATCATAGAAGCTGCCGCCGTTGAGCATCTGGTTCTCCCAACCCGGTTCCACGCCACAGGCCAGGTAACCGGCGCCGGCCATGGCGTTGAGGCTGAACACGCAGTCGGTCATGCTCACGTCCAGGTGCTGTCCCTGCCCGGTCTGCTGACGGGCGATGACTGCCGCTAGCAGCCCGATCACGCCGTGCAATGAACCACCGGCGATGTCCGCCGCCTGGATCCCCAGCGGCAACGGCCCGCTGCCGGCACGGCCGGTATGGCTGGCCAGCCCCGCCAGGGCCAGGTAGTTGATGTCGTGACCGGCACGGTCCTTATAGGGGCCGGTCTGGCCGTAGCCAGTGATCGACACGTAGATCAGCCGCGGATTGATGGCCTTCAAGGCCTCGTAGCCCAGGCCCAGCCGCTCCATCACGCCGGGGCGAAACTGTTCCAGCAGGATGTCGTAGTCCCCCAGCAACTGCGTGACCACCTCCAACGCCTCCGGCTGCTTGAGGTCCAGGGCCAGGCTGCGCTTGTTGCGGTTGAGGTAGGCATGGCTGGCCGATACGCCTTGGTCATGGGGCGGCAGCACCCGCAGCAGGTCTTGGCGGGTCGGCGACTCGACGCGCAACACCTCGGCCCCCATGTCCGCCAGCAACAGCGAGGCGAACGGGCCGGGCAACAGGGTCGAGAAGTCCAGAACCTTGAGCGATGCCAGTGGACCTTGCATGGGCGATCTCCGAGAGGGTGATGATTGAAGACTAGGCAGGGATGGAGGGTGGGGCAATCACCGGGGGCATCGTTCGGGCTGACCAATCCGCTCAGTCCGGGACCATCGTGGCGAGGGAGCTTGCTCTCGCTGGGTTGCGAAGCAACCCCAATATGTATCTGCCACCGCGTAGCTTCAGGTAATTCGCAGGGGGCCGCTGCGCAGCCCAGCGGGAGCAAGCTCCCTCGCCACAGAAGCGCGCCAGCTTCAAAATCGAGAACCAATAAAAAACCCGCCGAAGCGGGTTTTTCATTGCAGCCTGAAGATTACTTCATAGCGCCTGGAGCAGAGGTTTCAGCCGCTGCAATCTGCGCCGCCGCGATCTGCTCGTCATCTTCACGGACGTCGGAGATACCACGACCGCCGGAAGCCAGCTCGGTCTGCAACTGGTCTTCGTCCAGCTCCTTGACCCACTTGGCAACCACGATCGTGGCAACGGCGTTGCCCACCAGGTTGGTCAGGGCGCGGGCTTCGGACATGAAGCGGTCGATACCCAGGATCAGTGCCAGGCCAGCCACCGGCAAGGTGCCTACGGCCGACAGGGTCGCCGCCAGTACGATGAAGCCGCTACCGGTCACGCCAGCCGCACCTTTGGACGACAGCAACAGCACCAGCAGCAGGGTGATCTGGTGAGTCAGGTCCATCGGGGTGTCGGTGGCCTGGGCGATGAACACCGCAGCCATGGTCAGGTAGATCGACGTACCGTCGAGGTTGAACGAGTAGCCCGTCGGGATGACCAGGCCTACGACCGACTTCTTGGCCCCCAGGCGTTCCATCTTGATCAGCATGCGTGGCAGGGCCGATTCCGAGGAGGAAGTACCCAGCACGATCAGCAGTTCTTCACGGATGTAGCGGATCAGCTTGACGACGCTGAAGCCATGGGCGCGGCAGATGGCGCCCAGTACCACCAGCACGAACACCACGCAGGTGATGTAGAAGCAGATCATCAGCTGGCCCAGTTGCACCAGCGAACCGACACCGTAGGCGCCGATGGTGAAGGCCATGGCACCGAACGCACCGATAGGCGCCAGTTTCATGATCATGTTGATGATGATGAACATGACGTGGGCGAAGCGATCGATGAAGTCCAGGACCGGCTTGCCGTAGGCACCCAGGCGATGCAGGGCGAAACCGAAGAGCACCGAGAACATCAGCACTTGCAGGATGTCGCCGTTGGCAAACGCGCCCACGATGGTGTTCGGGATCACGTTGAGGATGAAGGCGATGATGCTCTGGTCTTTACTGGCATTGATGAAACCAGCGATCTTGCTGGTGTCCAGGGTCGACACGTCGATGTGCATGCCGGCGCCCGGTTGCACGACGTTGACCACGACCAGGCCGATCAGCAGGGCAATGGTGGAGACGATTTCGAAGTACAGCAGCGCGTAGCCGCCGGTCTTGCCCACCGATTTCATGTTCTGCATGCCGCCGATACCACTGACGACGGTACAGAAGATGATGGGAGCAATGACCATTTTGATCAGTTTGATGAACCCGTCGCCGAATGGCTTGAGGGCAACACCGGTCTGCGGGTAGAAGTGGCCGAGCAAAATGCCGATGGCAATGGCTACGATCACCTGGAAATACAGGGATTTGTACAGTGGCTGACGAGTCGTCATGGCAAACCTTCCTCAAGAGTCCCGCATGACGACTTCCACCTGTCGTCCACGGCACCTCAATTGCGAACCCTCCTGCACTGGAGGGATTTGTTTTGTTCGGCTGCACGCGGCAGACCTGCAGGCTCTATCGCAAAGCCCGTGCCATTTTTTGGAAAAGCCCTACAACCGTTATTACAGAAGGCGTCGTGGATTACTCAACGGTTAAACACGGCGGCGAAAGATGGCGGATTTCCGCCAACGGGGTGTTTATCACTCCGGGATTTGGCGGATATCCGCCTTGTCCAACCTCGTCCCCCTGCTACCATCGCCCGCTTAACGGACGGATTTCTGCCATGCGCCAACGCACGATCGCCAGCCACTTCGCCCGCGCCGCCTTGGGCGGTGCGCGGCGGCAAGGCTTCGACTATTTGCCTTTGCTGCAACAGCTGGGCATCAGCCCCGAACTCTTGGATGAGCCGCGCGCGCGGATTGCGCCGGAGCAGTTCGCCCGCCTGTTGCAGGCCCTGTGGCTGGCAATGGAGGACGAGTATTTGGGGTTCGGCCGGGCACCGAGTAAACCCGGGACGTTTGCGATGATGTGTCACGCGTTGATCCACTGTCGGACCCTGGGCAAGGCCCTGCAGCGCGGCTTGTTGTTCTATGGTTTATTCCCCGACGCCCCGCGCCTGACGCTGGAAACCGAAGGCGAACGCGTGCGGCTGGTGCTGGACGATTCGACGCTGTGGGACCCGGATCACTTCCTGACCGAAAGCCTGCTGGTGGTCTGGCATCGCCTCGCCAGTTGGCTGATCGGCCAGCGGATCGGCCTGGAGCAGGTGACGTTCGGCTACACCAAGCCCGCCCACGCGGCTGAGTACGACTTGTTGTTCCCCTACCCGTTGGCATTCGACGCACCCGGCAGCAGCCTGTTGTTCCACAGCCGCTACCTGGACATGCCGCTGTTGCAGGACGAACGCACCCTCAAGCATTTCCTCGAACACTCCCCCGCCGACCTGCTGTCGCGCCCGGACGATGGCCACAGCCTCAGCAGCCAGCTGCGCCGCCTGCTCAGCCGCGACACGGCGCGCTGGCCGGACCTGGACACCGTCGCCGCCCATTTGCACATCAGCCCGCAGACCTTGCGCCGGCATCTGCGAGAGGAAGGCACCAGCTTCCAGGAACTCAAGGATCAACTGCGGCGGGATATCGCCATCTACCATCTGGGGCGTGCCGAGCTGTCGTTGCAGCAGATTGCCGAGCAGTTGGGTTTCTCCGAACCTTCGGCGTTTCACCGGGCGTTCAAGAAGTGGACGGGAGTGACGCCGGGGGCTTATCGGGAGTTGGAGAGCTGAGTGATCACATCCAACTTCTGTGGTGTATCCACCGTCTCCTGTGGCGAGGGAGCTTGCTCCCGCTCGAGTGCGCAGCGCTCGCAAGTTTTTGGGGCCGCTTCGCAGCCCAGCGGGAGCAATCTCTGGCCACAAAGGCCGGCAAACACACCGAAAATACTTCAGTCAAACCACCGGAAAGTGAATCCGGAACGCCGCCCCGCCCAGCTCTGAATCCCCCAGGGTCAACTTGGCGCCGTAGCTGTCGATGATGTCTTTCACCACCGCTAGGCCAATGCCTTGCCCCGGATGCTGGCGATCCAGCCGCTCGCCACGCTGGAGAATCCGCGCCCGTTGATCCGGCGGCACGCCCGGCCCGTCGTCCTCGACACTCAACTCCGTGCCGCCGAGGGTCTGGTGCATGCTCACGCGCACCTCGCCCAGGCACAGCCGATAGGCGTTCTCCAGCAGGTTGCCGAGCATTTCCAGCAAGGCGCCCTGTTCGATCGGCACCTGGCAGTGCTCCGGCAGGTCGAAACTGACGGTGACCCGCTTGTCGCGATAGACCTTGTCCAAGGTGTCGCACAGGCTTTGCAGCACCGGGCGCAAGCGCACCTGATGGCGCACCAGCCCACTCTTGCGCAGGCTGGCGCGCTGCAATTGGTAGCCGATCTGCTGGCTCATGCGCTCGATCTGGGTTTGCAGCACCCAGGCCTGGCCACGGTCCTCGGGGCGCCGGGCCATGTCTTCGCTGACGCCCTGCAATACGGCCAGCGGGGTTTTCAGGCTGTGGGCCAGGTCATCGAGGGAGTCGCGATAACGGCTGCGCTGTTCCCGCTCGCTATAAAGCAAGCGGTTGAGGGAGCCGGTCAGGCGCAACAGTTCCCGGGGGTGTTCGGTGCTGAGGCTTTCCCGGGCCCCGCTTTCGATTTCGTCCAGCTCCTGGCTCAGGCGCCGCAACGCCCGCAGCCCCCAGGTCAGGCCGATCCACAATAGCGCCAGCAACACCGCCAGGGCCGCGCCAAAGCCCAGGTAGAGATTGTCCCGCAGGCCCTGCAAGGTCACCTCGTAGTCGCGCACCGGTTGCAGGGTAACGATGCTGAACGCCGCGCTCTGGCCGCCGAGCAGCTTGATCTCGACGTCGTAGACAAAAAACTCCTGGCCATTGCTCTCGCGAATGCGGGCGAACTGGTTGCCCTGGCCGTCATAACGCGGCGTGTAGTTGATGTTTTCTTCCTGGGTCGCCTTCGACCGCCAGACCAGCCGCCCCTCGCGATCATAGATATAGCCCAGCAGGCGGGCGTCGGCGAGGTTGAAGCGTTCATCGGGCAACTGCGCCGGCATCTTCAAGCGGTTGTTTTCCACCCGGGCGGCGGAAATCAGCGTGGTCACGTCCGAGGCCAGGCGTTGCTCGATGGATTCCTGCAAGGCCAGGCTGAACGCCCCTTGCATGGCCGGCAGCAAGGCCAGCATGAACAGCACCGCCAGGGTCATGGCGGCCAGCATCAGCCGCAGCCGAAGCGAACGAATCACTGGCAGCGCTCGTTGAACAGATAACCCAGGCCCCGCACGGTGTCGATTGGCTTGAAGCCGGCCGGGGCCTCCAGCTTACGGCGAAGGCGTCCTACCAGCACTTCGATGACATTGGGATCGCGCTCGCCGTCATCGGGGTAAAGCTGCTCCATCAAGCGGTCCTTGGCCACCACCTGCTGGTGATGACGCATCAGGTACTCGAGGATGCGGTATTCGTAGGCGGTCAACGCCAGCGGCTCCTCGTCGAGGGACGCCTGCTTGCGGTTGAGATCCAGCAGCAACGGCCCGGCGACGATGGTCGACTGGGTGAAGCCGCTGGAGCGGCGCAACAGGGCGTTCAACCGAGCCTCCAGCTCTTCGAACTGGAACGGCTTGACCACGTAGTCGTCGGCACCGGCGGCCAGGCCTTCGACCTTGTCCTGCCAGTTGCCGCGGGCGGTCAGGATCAGGATCGGAAACGTCTTGTCCTGGGCCCGCAGCCGGCGAATCAGCTCCAGCCCGCTGATGCCGGGCAGGCCCAGGTCGATCACCGCCAAGTCATGGTTGAACTCCCGGGCCTGGTACAAGGCCTCCTCGGCATTGGCCACGGCCTGCACCACATGGCCGCTGTCGGTGAGCCGGGTTTGCAGGTGATGACGCAACAGCGCTTCGTCTTCGACGACCAGTAATTTCATGGAGCCTCTCCCCAGGCAAATCAAACAATCCAGTGCGGCGCACCTCAACGAAAGGCGCCGGATCGTCTTCGACCGATCCGGCTGGATCTCCTCACCGTGCCCTCGCCTGCTTAGAACGTGTAGTTGGCGGACAGGTAGGTCTGGGCGCTGCTGGTCAGGTCCAGCGAGCCAACCTTGGCGCCACCGTGCGGGCTCATCTCGGTGCTGGCGTTGCTGCGCAGGTAACGGTAACCCAGTTCAATCGAGGTGTTTTGCGAAATTTGTTGCAGCACGCCGCCCTGCAAGCCCACCGCGTAGCCGATGTCGCTGTCGCGACTGAAGCCAGGCGAATCCTGGGTCAGCTTGGTCAGGCCCGCCGTGCCGCCACCGAACAGTTTGGTGCTGCCGGTGACCGGATAGAACACATCGTAGCTGCCCAACAGGTTTTCCTGGCGCAACTTGATGCCGTTGTGGGTGCCCGAGACGTTGTCGTAGGTGGCGTAGTAGCGGCCCTGGTCGTTCTGCTTGCCCAGGCGCAGGCCATAGGTGGTGTCCTTGCCGATGATGCCGTCGGCGTTCGGGTTGTTCAGGGCGCTGTTCAAGGCGTCGGACTTCTTCACCTTGTCGCTGGTCTGGCCCAGGGTCAGGCTGGCGAAATTGTCATCGGCGTGGGCCATGGCGCTGGCGCCCAGCACGGTGAAAGCCAGCAGCAGTTTTTTCATAGCAGTCATGATCAAGTTCCTTTGCAGCGTGGATGTGTTGTGAAGTCGCCGTCACCTTAACCAGCGGTCCCTGAACACCCGTTGAACGTTCTCTGAACCGGCGCTGAATGAATCGGCTAATCTGTGCGGACCACTTTTTATAAGGAGATCCGTCATGCGCAGGCTGCTAGCTGTTGTACTTCTGGCCATGAGCGGTGTGAGCCACGCCGCCATCCAGACCCAGGAGATCCCCTACACCAGTGCCGACGGCACCCAGCTGATCGGTTATTACGCTTATGACGACGCCGTCAAAGGCCCGCGCCCAGGCGTGGTGGTGGTGCATGAATGGTGGGGGCTGAACGATTACGCCAAGCGCCGTGCCCGTGATCTCGCGGGCCTGGGCTACAGCGCCCTGGCCATCGACATGTACGGCGGCGGCAAGAACACCGAGCACCCCAAGGACGCCATGGCCTTCATGCAGGCGGCGCTCAAGGACGGCAAGGCGGCCAGCGACCGCTTCCAGGCCGGTCTCGACCTGCTGAAAAAACAGCCCCAGACCGATCCGGACAAACTCGCTGCCATTGGCTACTGCTTCGGCGGCAAAGTCGTGCTCGACGCGGCTCGCCAGGGTGTGCCACTGGCCGGCGTGGTGAGCTTCCACGGTGCGCTGGTGACCAATACCCCGGCCACGCCAGGCAGCGTCAAGGCCAAGGTGCTGGTGGAGCATGGTGCCCTGGACAGCATGGTTACCCAGGACAACGTGACCGCGTTCAAGAGTGAGATGGACAAGGCCGGTGTCGACTATAAATTCGTCAACCTCGAAGGCGCCAAGCACGGTTTCAGCAACCCCGATGCCGACCGCTTGAGCCACGGCGAGCATGGCGGACCGGACATCGCCTACAACAAGGAAGCCGACGAGAAGTCGTGGGCGGATATGCAGAAGTTCTTCAAGAAAATCTTTGGCTGAGCACACTTCTTTCAGCTGAAAAAATGATGTTTTTGTGGCGAGGGAGCTTGCTCCCGCTTGAGTGCGTAGCGCTCACAGATCTTTTGGGGCCGCTTCGCAGCCCAGCGGGAGCAAGCTCCCTCGCCACAAAAGCCAGCCATGCCTCACATAAACGCCACGCCACTACCCAGCCTCCCACCAACCCGGCAAAATGCCCGGCATGAAGACACTTCCCACCCTCCCTGCCTGTTGCTCGCCCCTGGATGAGCACTGGCTATTGCCCGACGCCCTGCCCGATACGGTGCTGCTGAGCACCCGCTTCGACCCGTTGTTGCTGGTGGGCGCCGACTTCACCAACAGCGTCATCGAGCCACCGGCGAGCATCCAGCGTTCGGTGGCCAAGCGTCAGGCAGAGTTCCTGGCCGGGCGGATCTGCGCTCGGGCGGCGTTGCAGCGACTCGATGGCCAGATCTGCGTACCGGCCATTGGCGAAGACCGCGCCCCGGTGTGGCCGGCGCATATCAGCGGCTCGATCACCCATAGCACGGGCCGGGCAGCGGCCATCGTCGCGAAAAAAGAACACTGGCAAGGCTTGGGCATGGACGTGGAGAACCTGCTCGACCCCGAACGCGCCGAACGCCTGGCCGGTGAAATCCTCACCTCGCCAGAGCTGCAACGCATGACCCGGCTCGCCCGTGATGACCAGGCCTTGTTGGTGACCCTGACCTTTTCAGTGAAGGAAAGTCTGTTCAAGGCGCTGTACCCCATTGTCAGGCAGCGTTTTTATTTCGAGCATGCCGAGGTTTTGAATTGGAGCCCCGATGGACAGGTGCGATTGCGTCTGCTGACGGACCTGTCGGCCGAGTGGCGCCATGGCAGTGAGCTGCAGGCGCAGTTTGGGTTGAAGGATGGGCAGTTGTTGAGCCTGGTGGGGATCAGGGCCTGAGACTTGTTGTGCCTGGAATGCCGCCTTCGCGAGCAAGCCCGCTCCCACAGATGGAATGCATTCCAAAATGTGGGAGCGGGCTTGCTCGCGAAGGGGGACTATCGATCACTGCATCTCTCAAGACCTATCCTGATGCCTCGGCCAACTCAAGCTGAAGCACGCCCCACCCAGGCTCTTGCTCTTGCCGATCAATGCCCGGCCATCGTGCCAGTGGATGATCCGCCGCACGATCGACAACCCCAGCCCATGACCGCCCGACGCACGGGCGCGGCTGTCGTCCAGGCGCAGGAACGGCTTGAAAATCCGCTCCCATGCCGCTTCCGGCACGCCGGGCCCGTCGTCTTCCACATCCACCCGGCAGCGCAACTGGCCCACCTGATAACTGACCGTGACCTTGGAATGGGCGTGGCGCATGGCATTGCCCACCAGATTCTGCAAAGCGCGATGCAGGAAGCGTGGCTCGGCCTCGACCCAGGCGCCGTCGCAATCAGCGGCCGACAGGCAGAGGCCGCGCTCGACGATGACTCCGACCCGCAACGGCCCCAGTTCATCGATCACCTGATTGACCAGCGCATCCAGATCCACCCGCTGGAAATTCAACGCCGGTGAGCCTTGTTCCAGCCGCGCGTAGGTGAGCATTTCGTCCACCAGCCGATCCAGGTCTTCGATGTCGTGGTCCATGCCCGCCAGGTATTTGTCCCGGGCCTGGGGCGTGGTGGCGCTGCCGAGCATTTCCAGGCCGAAGCGCAGGCGCGCCACCGGGGTGCGCAATTCGTGGGACACCGCCCGCACCAGCTCGCGCTGGATCGCCAACAGTTGCTGCAGGTGTTCGGCCATGCCGTTGAACGCCGCAGCCAGTCGCCCGACCGAGTCGGCGCCTCGGGCGGGCACCCGGGTTTCCAGGCTGCCCTGGGCGATCTGGGTGGCGGCCGATTCCAGGCCACGCAACCGTCGCTCCAACTGACGCACCAACAGATAGACGATCAAGCCGATCAGACTCAAGCCCAGCGCCGCGATCAGCACCAGCCATTGCGGTGGATAAGGGTTCATCTGGTACAGCGGGCCGATCTCCAGTACCCACGGCGTACCGACCATGCCAGCGAAGACCCGGATGGAGTCGCCGCCCTTGCCGAGGGCCATCACCGTATCGCCCTCGGACACGCGACGGCGCTGGTCTTCGTCCATGTCAGCCTGCTCGGCGGTCATGAGCCGCAGGTCGAAACCAAAGCCTTTTTCCTGCTCCAGTTGCGCCAACCGCTTGGGTTGCTCGGCCACCGGGTAACGCACCAGTTCGTCGGCCAACAGGTAAATGGTCGCGCGGGCCAGTTGCTCGCTGATCTGCTGGACTTCCCCCACCAACATCAATTGCTCGGCATCATTGACCAGCCGGTAGACTTTTGCCGCGTGCGGCCCGGTCTGCTCGACCAGCGCCTGGCCGCGCAGTACGCGGGTGCGCTGGCCGAGGTCGAGGTCGGTCTGGGTGAAGGTCTGCAACGCCAGGGGAATGCCCAGCAGGCGCTCCCACACCGCCAGCGCCCGGCGGCGCTCGGTGTCGTTCATCGGCCGCAGGTTGTCGGCCATCAACGAAAACGTGCCGTGGGCCAGGCGCTCGCGGTATTGCTCGCCGCGGGTCTGGTTGAGCAGGTGCAGGGCCAGCACACCGAGGATCGCCACCAACACCAGCGCCGCGCACATGCCGCCGTAAATACGCAGGAAGATCGAATTCACGGCGCCAGGTCTACGCAAGCTTCAGGAACGAACAGGTAGCCTTTGCTGCGGATGGTCTTGATCAACCGTGGATGGTCCGGGTCGTCGCCGATCTTGGGGCGGATGCGCGAGATGCGCACGTCGATGGAACGGTCCTGGCCGTCATAACCAATGCCGCGCAGGGCGGTGAAGATTTCTTCCCGGGACAGGATGCGCCCGGCATTGGACACCAGCAGCCACAGCAGGTCGAATTCGGCGCTGGTCAGCTCGATACCGTTGCCCTGCAACCAGGCTTCGCGCAGGGCATCGTCGACCACCAGCGGGCCGAATTGCAGGCGCCGCGGCTTCTGCGCCGTACTCGGCTCCGGCTCGCTGCGCCGCAGCAGGGCCTGGATGCGCGCCAAGAGCAGACGCGGGCGAACCGGCTTGCAGACGTAGTCATCGGCGCCCAGGTCCAGGCCCTGGATCTGATCGGTGTCGTCGGTACGAGCGGTGAGCATCAGGATCGGCCCGTCATACTGCTGGCGCACTTTACGGCAAATGCTCAGGCCGTCTTCGCCGGGCAGCATCAGGTCGAGGACCACCAGGTCCGGCTGCTCGGCAATGATCCGCGCCGCCGCCACCGCACCGTCGCCTTCGATGGCGACACGCAACCCGTTGCTTTCGAGGTATTCCCGGGTCAGCTCGGCCAGACGCTGGTCATCCTCGACGATCAATACCTGCCAGGCTTCTTGTTCCACTGGGGCCTCGTCTTGCTGCGAATATAAAAGGAAGGATCAGCGCAAACCCCTGTGGCGAGGGAGCTTGCTCCCGCTGGGGTGCGAAGCAGCCCCAAAAACTTGCGAGCGCTGCGCACTCGAGCGGGAGCAAGCTCCCTCGCCACAAAGTGCCCGCTTCAACTATTCGGAAACACCTCCCCCCATCTTTTTGTCATGTTAAAGGAGGATAAACACACCCATGCATGGGCCGATTGTATAAACGTCGCCTGCGCAGAAAACAAGCAGACAAATGCGTTTCGATCGGGTGGGTTTTCTGTGGTAACGTCCGCGCCCGCAAAAACCTTCAAGCTGTTTTCGGATCGTCGAAACCAATGAAAAAAGGTCCACTCCAGCTAGGTCGCGGCCTACAGAGCTGTTCCACGTTTCGCACACAAATTACGCACAGGCTTATCCACAGGTAGTACGTTGCATACCCCCCAAAAACGCATTATCTTGTAGCCCGCCGCGTAAAAAACCCTACATGTAGGGTTTCAGGCCAAAAACCAAACACAAGTCGGGCAGAGAATTCAAGCGCTTTTCTTGCTTCTGTCCAACTGGAACATCGCATTTCCCCAAGCCCAGACCGCCCCTGCGGATGGCAACTGTTTCAAGGTCCGAAACGACCGAAACGGTACGGGTGTTGCAGTCAATTGCTGCCACCCCGGCAACCCGGTTTCGAGCCTCGCTCGCAACCTGAGAACTTCGGATGGAAGCGGCATTAAACGCCTGCTTCCTACTGTCCCGAAGTTGTTATGCCCGGCGCCAGTCGGTTGTAGTGCTTCAGGACGGAACGGTGGGCACCGTGATGGTGCCCAAACAAACATAGAGAACGTGGAGACACCCATGCACACCGACACAACTCGCGAGAACCCGCAGGGCACCGCGCCGCTGGCCGCCGATTCGAGCCCGGATCTGTCCGCCACCGCGCCGGGCCAACTGCGCGTGATCAAGCGTAACGGCACTGTCGTTCCTTACACCGATGACAAGATCACCGTCGCCATCACCAAAGCGTTCCTCGCAGTTGAGGGCGGCACCGCTGCCGCTTCGTCGCGAATCCACGACACCGTGGCCCGCCTGACCGAACAGGTCACCGCGACCTTCAAGCGTCGCATGCCGTCGGGCGGCACCATCCACATCGAAGAAATCCAGGACCAGGTCGAACTGGCCCTGATGCGTGCCGGCGAGCAGAAAGTGGCCCGCGACTACGTGATCTACCGTGACTCCCGCGCCAAGGAGCGTGCTACCCGCTCCCCTGCCGACGCCCCGGTCCAGGCCCACCCATCGATCCGCATCGCACGCGCCGACGGCAGCCTGGCGCCGCTGGACATGGGCCGCCTGAACACCATCGTCACCGAGGCCTGCGAAGGCCTGGAAGAAGTCGATGGCGACCTGATCCAGCGCGAAACCCTGAAGAACCTCTATGACGGCGTCGCCCTCAAGGACGTCAACACCGCGTTGGTGATGACCGCGCGGACCCTGGTGGAACGCGAGCCGAACTACTCCTTCGTGACCGCCCGCCTGCTGATGGACACCCTGCGTGCCGAAGGCCTGAGCTTCCTGGAAGTCGCCGAGAGCGCGACCCACCACGAAATGGTCGACCTGTATGCCAAGGCTCTGCCAGCCTACGTCGCCAAGGGTATCGAATTCGAACTGCTGAACCCGGTCCTGGCCGAATTCGACCTGGAAAAACTCGGCAAGGCGATCAACCACGAGCGCGACCAGCAGTTCACCTACCTGGGCCTGCAAACCCTGTACGACCGTTACTTCATCCACAAGGATGGCGTGCGTTTCGAACTGCCACAGATCTTCTTCATGCGCGTGGCCATGGGCCTGGCCATCGAAGAGAAGCAGCGTGAAGACCGTGCGATCGAGTTCTACAACCTGTTGTCGTCCTTCGACTACATGGCCTCGACCCCGACCCTGTTCAACGCCGGCACCCTGCGTCCGCAGCTGTCGAGCTGCTACCTGACCACCGTTCCGGATGACCTGTCGGGCATCTACGGCGCGATCCACGACAACGCCATGCTGTCGAAATTCGCCGGTGGCCTGGGCAACGACTGGACCCCGGTTCGCGCATTGGGCTCGTACATCAAGGGCACCAACGGCAAATCCCAGGGCGTCGTGCCGTTCCTCAAAGTAGTCAACGACACCGCTGTCGCGGTCAACCAGGGCGGCAAGCGCAAGGGCGCGGTCTGTGCCTACCTGGAAACCTGGCACATGGACATCGAAGAGTTCATCGAGCTGCGCAAGAACACCGGTGATGACCGTCGTCGTACCCACGACATGAACACCGCCAACTGGATCCCCGACCTGTTCATGAAGCGCGTCTTCGATGACGGCAAGTGGACCCTGTTCTCGCCATCCGAAGTGCCGGACCTGCACGACCTGACCGGCAAGGCTTTCGAAGAGCGCTACGAGTACTACGAAGCCCTGACCGAGTACAACAAGATCAAGCTGTTCAAAGTCGTCCAGGCCAAAGACCTGTGGCGCAAGATGCTGTCGATGCTGTTCGAGACCGGTCACCCATGGCTGACCTTCAAGGACCCGTGCAACCTGCGCAGCCCGCAGCAGCACGTGGGCGTGGTCCACAGCTCGAACCTGTGCACCGAGATCACCCTGAACACCAACAAGGACGAGATCGCGGTCTGCAACCTGGGCTCGATCAACCTGCCGAATCACATCGTCGACGGCAAGCTGGACACCGCCAAGCTGCAACGCACCGTGAACACCGCCGTGCGCATGCTCGACAACGTGATCGACATCAACTACTACTCGGTGCCGCAAGCGAAGAACTCCAACTTCAAGCACCGTCCGGTGGGCCTGGGCATCATGGGCTTCCAGGACGCGCTGTACCTGCAGCACATCCCGTATGGTTCGGACGCTGCGGTCGAGTTCGCCGACAAGTCCATGGAAGCGGTCAGCTACTACGCGATCCAGGCTTCCTGCGACCTGGCCGACGAGCGTGGCGCCTACGAGACGTTCCAGGGTTCGCTGTGGTCCCAGGGCATCCTGCCGCTGGACTCGCAACAGATCCTGATCGCCCAGCGCGGCCAGAAGTACATCGACGTTGACCTGAACGAATCCCTGGACTGGGCACCGGTTCGTGCCCGCGTGCAGAAAGGCATCCGTAACTCCAACATCATGGCCATCGCACCGACCGCCACCATCGCCAACATCACCGGCGTGTCGCAGTCGATCGAACCGACCTACCAGAACCTGTATGTGAAATCGAACCTGTCGGGCGAATTCACCGTGATCAACCCGTACCTGGTCCGCGACCTCAAGGCCCGCGGCCTGTGGGACTCGGTCATGATCAACGACCTGAAGTACTACGATGGTTCGGTGCAGCAGATCGAGCGCATCCCGCAAGAGCTCAAAGCGCTCTACGCGACCGCGTTCGAAGTGGACACCAAGTGGATCGTCGACGCCGCCAGCCGTCGCCAGAAGTGGATCGACCAGGCTCAGTCGCTGAACCTGTACATCGCCGGCGCCTCGGGCAAGAAGCTGGACGTGACCTACCGCATGGCCTGGTACCGTGGCCTGAAAACCACCTACTACCTCCGTGCCCTGGCCGCTACCAGCACCGAGAAGTCGACCATCAACACCGGTAAGCTGAACGCGGTTTCCAGCGGCGGCAACCACGGTGACGATTCGGTCCTGGCCGCTCCAGCCGGACCTGCGCCAGTGCCGAAGGCCTGCGCGATCGACGAGCCGGATTGCGAAGCTTGCCAATAAGCTGAGCGGGTGGGCGTGTAAAAGCGCCCGCTGAAGAAGCCCCCGATAGACCGCTGGTTTATCGGGGGTTTTCTTTTGCCTGAAGAAAATTCGGCGCCTGGCCCCATCGCGAGCAGGATGTAGAACTGCGTACACATAACCCTGTGGGAGCGGGCTTGCTCGCGAAAGCGGTGGGTCAGGTACCGTCAATGCTGATTGTGCCGACGCCTTCGCGAGCAAGCCCGCTCCCACAGTCGGAAGTTGTTTGCTCGCGATGAGGCCAGCACAGGCACCACAAAAATAGCCACCCATAAAAAAGCCCCTCTTTCGAGGGGCTCCTTGTGCAGCCTTCAAACAGCCATCGACATCAAGCCATCTGAATGATGGTCTGCATGATGGTGCTCTGGGTGGAGATGGTCTTGGCGTTCGCCTGGTAGTTGCTTTGCGCCTTGATCAGCTCGACCAGTTCGTTGGTCAGGTTGACGTTGGACTCTTCCAGGGAGTTGGAGACGATCGAACCCAGGGTGCCGGTCTGTGGCGCATCGTAGCCCGGGATGCCCGAGGCGAAGGTTTCTTTCCAGCTGGTGCCGCCTACCGGTTGCAAACCTTGCTCGTTGGTGAAACTGGCGAGGGCGAGCTGGCCGATCGGCTTGGTCTGGTTGTTGCTGAAGTTAGCCAGCAATACACCGCTGCCGTCGATGGTCAGGTTAGTGATCTGGCCAGTGGCGTAGCCGTTCTGGGTTGGGATCGAGCGGGCGGTGTCGGCGTTGAACTGGGTGGTGTTGCCCATGGAAATCGTAATGGTCGGTGCGCTGGAAGCGCCGTTGGCGGTCCATGTCCCGTTGGTCACGGTGCCCGGAACCCAGCCGGTCAATACCAGATCGCTGTTGACGGTCGCTGGCGGAGTGGTGACCGTGGTCAATCTGCCGCTTGAATCGAAGTTCATGGTCGAAGGAACAGGCGCGGTCGCACCAGTCGTGGTCGGTGCGGTGCCGTTGAGGTTACGGCCATCGATCAAGGTGTAGACATTCCAAGTGTTGCCAGCCGTCTTGACCATGTACTGGTCCATCGAGTGCTGGTTACCCTGGGTGTCGTAGATCGGGGTGGTGAACTGCTTGGTAAACGTAGCGGTGTCGGCCGGGTTGAACGCGGCAGTGATCGGCGTCGCTGTCGAGTTCAGGTTGATGGTCGACGATACCAGGCTGGTAGCGGTCGGCGGCAGGTTCGAAGTGTCGATGCGCAGGTCGGTCAGGATGCCGTTCTGGATCTTGCCGTTGGCATCCACGCCATAGCCCTGCAGGCGCGCAGTGCCATCGCTGTTGGTGATGAAACCTTCCTTGTCGGTCTTGAACGTACCGGCACGGGTGTAGCTCAGGGAACCGTCGTTGCTCAGGACAAAGAAGCCCTGGCCCTGGATGCCCATGTCCAGCACGTTGCCGGTGTTGTTCACGTCACCCTGGCCGAACTGCTGGGAAACGTTGGCCAGGCGCACGCCGTTGCCGACGGTCTTGCTGCCCGAACCCAGCTTGGTGGCCGAATAGACGTCTTCGAATTCCGCGCGGGACGATTTGAAACCGGTGGTCGCCACGTTGGCGATGTTGTTGCCGGTCACGTCCAGCTGTTTGTTGGCTGCATAGAGACCGCTAAGGCCGATGTTGAAAGACATGTTGACTCCTTTTGCCGGTTAGTCGGCTCTACATACCAATAGTTTGTACTTTGGACAGGGCAATGCTGCCCAGCCCGGCCAGGTTGAGCATCAGCTCACCGCCCGTCTGGCTGATCGTCACGCTGCTGACCGTGGCCGGCAGGTTGGTGATCAACGACGTGGCCTTGCCATCGATGGTGGTCGAGGCCGCGAAGGTGTACGTGCCCGACTCGACCGTCGTGCCCGCGTCGTTCTTGCCATCCCAGATGAAGGCGGAGTTGCCGGCCTTCTGGCTGCCCAGGTCGATAGTGCGGACGGTCTTGCCATCCTTGTCCATGATCTTGACCGAGAGGGAAGACACTGCCGCCGGTACCACCACCGTGCCGTTGAGGCTCTTGGAGGTGTCGACCACGGCCTTGTCACCGGGCGCGATCACCGAGCGACCGACCAGGGACGAAGCCTGCAACGCCTGGGACGAGTTGTAATTGCCAGCGATGCCGCTGACGGTGTCGTTGAGCGTGGTGATGCCTTCCAGGCTGCTGAATTGCGCCAGTTGGGCAACGAATTCACCGTTGTCCTGTGGCTCCAGCGGGTTCTGGTTTTTCAATTGGGTAACGAGCAGTTGCAGGAACGCATCCTTGCCCAATTCCTGGTTGCCGCTCGCCGCATTGGTCGCCGCGCCCAGGCCATCGGTCGTGGTGTTGGTCTTGACCGAGGAGTTGGCCAGAATCTCGTTGAGGCTCAAACCGCCTGTTGTACTGGTGACGCTCATATGAATCGCCCCTTATCACTGACCGAGGGTCAGGACCTTCTGCATCATGGTTTTGGCGGTGTTCATCATTTCGACGTTGGTCTGGAACGAACGACTGGCGGAAATCATGTCGGCCATTTCTTCGACGACGTTGACGTTCGGGTAGTAGACATAACCCTTGGCGTCCGCGGCCGGATGGTTTGGCTCATAACGTGCTTCGAGGTTGCTCTGGTCTTCGACCACGCCAAGCACTTGCACGCCCTGCCCCGCCGCGTCCTGGTCCTGGAACAGCGAGTCGCTGCCGCCGGACTGGCCGCCCTGGAACATGGTGGCGAATACCGGGTGGCGGGCGCGGTAGGTCTGGTCGATGCTCGACGAGACGGTCTCGGCGTTGGCGATGTTACTGGCGACGGTGTTCAGGCGAGTGGTCTGGGCACTCATGGCACTGCCGGCGATGTTGAAAACGCTCGCGATCGACATGGCTTACTCTCCACGCAGGGCCGATACCAGCCCTTTGAATTTACTGTTGAGCAGGGTGAAGCTGGCCTGGAAGTTCACGGAGTTTTCCGCGTAGTTGGACTGTTCCAGTTGAGCGTCCACGGTGTTCTGGTCGATCGACGGCTGCATCGGCGTGCGATACATCAGCGATTCGTCGCCGCTGCCCACGCCTTCGGCTTCGATATGACGATTGTTGGTCATGTTCAAGGCGAAGTGGCCGTTCTTGGTCTTCTCGTTCTGCTCGGCGAGCACCTTGGAGAAGTCCAGGTCGCGGGCCTTGTAGTTCGGGGTATCGGCGTTGGCGATGTTGTTGGCCAGGACTTCGGCACGCTGGGCGCGGAAGCTCAGGGCCTGTTCGTGGATACCGAGCGCTTTATCGAAGCTGATGCTCATGTCGGAAACCTTTGGGTGACCAGAATGTACGTACGATGGCTTTAGCAAGCGTCGTGCCACTTTCAGAAACCCCGTAAACCGGGGCTTTGCGGGGATCGGCAAAGCGGCAATGCCAGAAAAGCGGCAATCGGCTTCCGCTGGCTGCCGCTTTTCTGCCGCTTTCCAAGGGCAGTGATATTCAAATTGTGGGAGCGGGCTTGCTCGCGAAAGCGGTGTGTCAGTGACTGTTATCTTGACTGACACACCGCTTTCGCGAGCAAGCCCGCTCCCACAGGGGACTGTGGTGGATTAGAGAAAACCGGCAGGCAAAAAAAACGGGAACCCATGGGGCTCCCGTTCTTTTACAAAGCCAATCACTTCGCCTGGTAGATGATCCCCGGGCTGCACTGGACCATCTGGTAATGATCCGGCAAACCGTTCAACGCCTCGGAGGCGCCGAGGAACAGGTAGCCACCCGGCTTGAGCGTGCCATGGATACGCAGCAGGATGTCTTTCTTCACTTCGGCGGAAAAGTAGATCAACACGTTGCGGCAGAACACGATGTCGAACTTGCCCAGGCTGGCGTAGCTGTCCAGCAGGTTGAACGAACGGAACTCGACCCGGCTCTTGATCGGCGCCTTGACCACCCACTTGCCCGGCCCTTTCGGGTCGAAGTAGCGTTGCAGGCGGTCCGGCGACAGGCCACGGCCGATGGCCAGGCTGTCGTACTCGCCGGTCTTGCAGTTATTGAGCATGGTGCCGGACAGGTCGGTGGCAACGATCTGCACGCCACCTTTCAGCTGGCCCAGGTTGGTCCGCTCGAACTCATCGATCGACATCGACAACGAATAGGGTTCCTGGCCCGACGAACAGGCCGCCGACCAGATCCGCAGGCGCTGGCCCGGGCTGGCCTTGATGGCCGCCGGCAGCACTTTGTTCTTCAGCACCTCGAATGGATAGGTGTCACGAAACCACAGGGTTTCGTTGGTGGTCATCGCGTCCACCACCATCTCGCGCAAGCCGCTGCGCGGTTGGGTCTGGATACGCTGCACCAGCTCGCCCAATGACTTGAGGCCCTGTTGTTCCATCAATTTATTGAGACGGCTCGACACCAGGTACTGCTTGTTTTCACCAAGCAGGATGCCACAGGCTTTTTCCAGGAAGACCCGGAACTGTTCGAAATCCAAATTACCCGTAGACAAGATACCGCCTCTTTCATCGTGTTGACTTGCCGGGCGCACAACGCACCCGACCTCTACTTTATTCTGCTGCCTTGATCCGATCGACGACCCGGGACGCCAGGTCATCGGGGCGGAATTTCGCCAGGAAATCGTCGGCACCGACCTTCTTGACCATCGCCTGGTTGAAAACACCGGACAACGAAGTATGCAAGATGATGTGCAGCTTTTGCATACGCGGGTCGCTGCGGATTTCCGAAGTCAGGGTGTACCCGTCCATCTCCGGCATCTCGATGTCGGAGATCATCATCAGGAACTCTTCCTCGGGCTTCTTGCCCTCGTCGACCAGCTTGCGCAGGTAATCCAGCGCCTGTCGCCCGTCGTTCAACGCCACCACATCGACGCCGACCGTTTGCAGGCAACGAGTGACCTGCTTGCGGGCCACCGAAGAATCGTCGACGGTCAGCACCCGCAGCGAAATCGCCTTGTGCTGGGTCTCGGCGTCCACCACGCCCGCGGAGATCGCTTCCGGCGTGGGTGCCACTTCGGCGAGGATTTTCTCCACGTCGATGATTTCCACCAACTGGTTATCGACCCGCGTCACCGCCGTCAGGTAGTGATCGCGACCGGTGCCCTTGGGCGGCGGATGGATCTCTTCCCAGTTCATGTTGACGATGCGTTCCACCGAGCGCACCAGGAAACCCTGGGTCTTGGTGTTGTACTCGGTGATGATCACAAACGGATTGCTCTGGTCCAGCAGCCGACCGGAACCGGTCGCCATAGCCAGGTCGAGAATCGGGATGGTCGCACCCCGGATATTGGCCACACCGCACACGACGGGGCTGGACTTGGGCATCAGGGTCAGCTTGGGGCATTGCAGCACCTCGCGGACCTTGAATACGTTGATCCCATACATTTGTTGGCCGTCGAGACGGAACAACAACAGCTCCAGGCGATTCTGACCGACCAGCTGAGTGCGCTGGTTTACCGAATCCATTACTCCCGCCATGCCCTGACTCCTACCTAACGCTAATGTGTCCGACGCGCATTCATCACTAAACGGCACGGGGCTTGCTATTGAACCGGCATGAACGCACAAACGACATTTTCTCGACGCCTGACCACTCACTGCCGCCACTGGCTCGGTGCACTGTTGGCTGCCTGCCTGTTCACCTCGGGTGGTCCTGCCCTTGCGGCGGTTCCGGTTACCTTGCCTGATCTCCTTATCGGCGTCACTCAGGGCTTTCTTGAATTCACCGTAGAAGACTATCTGGCAACCAGTCAAACCGAAGGTCGTTACGAAATCGAAGTCAACCAGCTCGACCCGCGCCTGCGCATGCCCATGTGTGACAAGGAATTGACTGCTTCCCTGGAGAGCCCGGCCCGGCCCCTGGGTCGCGTCACGGTGAAGGTCCGTTGTGACAGCGCCGCGCCCTGGACGGTGTTCGTGCCCGCTCAAGTGCGCCTGTTCCGGGAAATTGTCACCACCACCCGTCCGCTCAAGCGGGCCGGGATCGTCGAGCCACAGGACGTCATGTTGCGCGAGCGCGACATCAGCCAGATCACCCAGGGTTTCCTGACCTCGGTCGATCAGGCCGTCGGGCAGAAACTTGTCCGACCAATGGTCGCCGACCAGGTCGTAACCCTGGTGCATCTGGAACAGGCCGAGGTGGTCCGCAAGGGCGACCAGGTGGTTATCACTGCCCGCAGTGGTTCCCTGGCCGTGCGGATGCCCGGCGAGGCCCTGTCCAATGGCGGCATGCGTGAACAGATACGAGTAAAAAACCTTAACTCCCAGCGCGTCATCAAGGCGCAGGTGATGGCCCCAGGCCAAGTGGAAGTAGCGATGTAATGACCTGGTAAAGGAGGTAGAAAGCTGGCGCTTGATCCCGGTGTTCCCTAGACTGTGCCTTATGCAAAGGCAAGCGCAGACGTGCGCACGTTCATTGAATAAATGAGCCTAAAGTTTTTTTGGGAATGGCCGAAAACATGGCAAGCGTCCAAATACCCAGAGGTTTTTTACCATGGTCATCGATTTCAATCGTTTAAACAGCTCTTCACCGCTGACAGGCACTACGCGTACCAGCGCCACCAAGGAAACCGTCGAAACCGACAAATCCGCGCCGCTGTCCACGCCAGCCGAAGTCAGCAACGGGGAGTCGGTACACCTCAGCAATGAGGCTCAGCAGTTGCAGAAGCTCACTGACAAGCTGCGCGATCAACCTGTCGTCAACAACGCCCGCGTGGCCGAGTTGAAAGCAGCCATCGCCGATGGCAGCTACAAAGTCGACAGCAACCGCGTAGCCAGCAAACTGCTCAACTTCGAAGCCCAGCGCTAGGCCGCCGCCTGCGCCAGGCTTTTGGACGCTAAGACCCAAGGCCAGCCATGCACGACACTCAATTATTGCAACTGATCATCGACGATTTCGTACCAGCGCAACAATTGCTGGAGTTATTGCAGGCCGAATCCGTGGCCCTGCACGGTCGTGACATGCCTTTGCTGGAAAACATCCTGGCGCAGAAACAGGCACTGATCATCTTGCTCGACCAGCATGGCCGCAAGCGCAGCGAGATCCTCGCCAGCCTCAACCTGCCCGCCAATCATGACGGCCTCGAGCAATTGGCCGGTCAGTCGACCGTCGGCGATCAGTTGCTGTCCCAGAGCAAGGTGCTCAACGACCTGCTCGCCCAATGCCAGGCCACCAACGCCCGTAACGGCCAGTCGATCCAGATGCAGCAGGCCGCCACCGCCAACCAATTGCGCATTCTCAACGGCGGCGAGATCCCGACACTGTATGACGCCAGCGGTTCGACGGCCAGAATGGTCAAGCACCGTCCGCTCAGCCAGGCATGAAACGAACTATGCCTTCGCTCTATCAACGCGCGAAACATGCTGGCAAAATGCTAGCCATTCGTAGTCGTATTTTGCCTGGAGATTGACCCACCGTGTTCAATGCCTCAAACGCGGATGATGCTCCGCAGCCACCCAAGGTCCTTACCACGCCCCTGGAAATCTCCGGCAACCTGCGGATGCTGCAAGATAGCCACGACCCGCTGATCATTACGTTCCATGAACGTACCCAGCGCTTTCAAAGTTATCTGGTCAATGTCGATCGCGAGACCAACTCCATCGCCCTGGATGAAATGATTCCCCGGGACGGCGAGCGTTTCCTACTGGCCGGCGAGCCGTTTCGCGTCGAGGGCTTCCATGACGGCGTGCGCATCGCGTGGGATGGCAAGGGCCCGCTGACCATCGATGAATCCAGCGACGGTCGCTGCTACCGCGGCGCCCTGCCCGACGAGGTGGTCTACCACCAACGTCGCAACGCCTTCCGCGCCGCCTTGAAGCTGGCACAACTGGTGAGCGTTGAACTGGGCGGCGACAAGATGAAGTCCCCCGTAGAAGGCAAGCTGCTGGACATTTCCGCCACCGGTTGCAAGTTGCGTTTCGACGGCGATATCACCGAGCGACTGCAATTGGGCCAAGTGTACGAGCGCTTCGTCGCAGCCCTGCCGTTTGGCAACATGACCGCCCCCGTCGAGCTGCGCTACCTGCACTTCGAAGAACGATTCAACACCACCTTCGCCGGCGTACGCTTCCACAACATCAGCGGCCTGGTGCAACGGCAAGTCGAGCGGTTCGTCTACCAGCTCCAGCGCGAAGCCCGCCGCTTCGACAAAGACGACCTCTGATCCTCAAGGCATAAAAAACGGGCAGTCCCTTGCGGTGACTGCCCGTTTTTTTATGCCTGCCCTGGACGGTTTCACTTCGATCCAAGTGTTGTTGTGTTTGGGCTCACCTCATCGCGAGCAAGCTCGGCTCCCACACTGGCTCTCCAGTATTCAAGCTCAAGGCCTGGCCTGGGTAAAACTGGGGCCATCGGGCTCTTCGGTTTCCGCAGCGGCTTCGGCGGCCGGCTCAGGCTCCCCGTCCGGATTGGGCGATGTCTGCATCTGCTCCTGAACGACCTGCTCGTCGACCCGCGGATCAAGGCACGCCACCAAGGGCGAGCTGGTCATGTTGTCCGGCATGGCCACATGGTGCAGCGGCGCATCATCGACCTGATGCAGATTGGTGACCGCTTTCGGCCGAATCCGCCACACGAGCACCAACGCAAACAAAGCGAAGAAGCCATACAGCATCTGGCTGCCGTACAGCTTCATCAGCACGCCGGCCACCAATGGGCCGATACTGGCGCCCACGCCGTAGGTCACTAACAGCATCGCCGTGAGCGACACCCGGCGATCGCCCTCGACGTGGTCGTTGGAAAACGCCACCGCCAGCGGGTACAGGCAAAACTGCACCAACGAACAGCAGAACCCCGCGACGAACAATATTTCCAGCGGAACCTTCGACAAGATGGCCAGGGGCAATGCACACACCGCCAGGGCCAGAGCGAAGCAGCGGATCAACAGTGCGCGGTCATAACGATCCGATAGCCAGCCCAGCGGCCACTGCACCAACAGGCCGGCAAAGATGCAGCTACCCATGAACAGGCCGACCTGTTCGGTGCTCAGGCCCTGCTGGGAGGCGTAGAGCGGCGCCAGACCGTAGAAGGAACCGACGATCAGCCCCGAGCCCAACACCGTGGTCAAAGACTGTGGCACGCGTTTTATAAAGAAACGCGGCTCCATCGGTGCCGGATGCAGCGGTGCCGGGTGAATCCGCCGGGTCAGCGCCACCGGCACCAGGCACAGGGCGAAACACAGCGCCACCAGCATCAGCAGTTCCAGGCCCAGGGCGGGGTGCATGACCAGGATCAACTGCCCCAGTACCAACCCCAGGTACGAGGCAATCATGTAGCCGCTGAACACCACACCGCGCTGCTTGGCGTCGGCCTGTTCGTTGAGCCAGCTCTCGATGACCATGTACTGGCACATCATGCCGAGGCCAACGATCATCCGCAGCACGATCCAGGCCGGCAGCCAGTTCACCAGGCCATGGCCCAGCACCGCCGCCCCGACGATCCCGGCACAGGCCGAGTAGGCGCGGATGTGTCCGACACGGGCGATCAGCCGGTGACCGATCTTGCCGCCCAGCACTAGGCCGAAATAGTTGGCGGCCATCAGCGCACCGACCCAGAGGCTGTCCACATGGTCGGCGGCCAGGCGCAAGGCCAGGTAAGTACTCAAGAGGCCCGAGCCGATCAACATCATCAGCGAGGCGAAATAAAGCGCTCGAAAAGGTTTCCAGATTTGGCGCATCGGCGTTCCGAGCGGCTCCTTGAGGTAAGTAAGGGCTATCCGTTGAAGATAGCCCGAATGCGACGGTTCGTTAGGCCTGGGCCGCGAGGACACGCCGCTCCCAGGGCGTGATTTCGTCAAAGAAACTGGTCAGTTCCAAGGTCTTGGAGGCGATGTAGCCTTCGATGAACTCCGTGCCGAACAGTTCCTTCGCCAGATGACTACGCTTCAGACGCTCCAGGGCGGCATGCAAGGTACATGGCAGTGATAGATTATCCGGCACTTCGAATTCGCCCTGGATCGCCGCGCTCGGCTCCAAGCGATGTTCGATCCCATACAGCCCGGCGGCCAGGCTGGCGGCAATCGCCAGGTAGGGGTTGGCATCGGCCCCGGGCAAGCGGTTCTCGACCCGTCGGGCCAGCGGCGAACTGGCGGGAATCCGCAACCCGGCCGAACGGTTGTCATGGGACCAACAGGCATTGTTCGGCGAAGCGAATGGATGGCACAGGCGTTGGTAGGAATTCACGTTCGGCGCGAACAACGCGGTGAAGTCCGCCAGGCACGCCTGTTGCCCGCCGATGAAATGCCGGAACGTGGCCGTCGGGTCGCCCGCGTCGTCACTGAACACGTTGCGGCCGCTGTCCACCTCGACGACGCTCTGGTGGATATGCATCGAGCTGCCCGGCGTGTGGGCCAGGGGCTTGGCCATGCAGACCACGGTCAGGCCGTGCTTGAGCGCCACTTCCTTGAGCAGGTGCTTGAACAGGAAGGTCTGGTCCGCCAGCAACAAAGGGTCGCCGTGCAGCAGATTGATCTCGAACTGGCTCACGCCCATTTCGTGCATGAAGGTGTCGCGAGGCAAGCCCAGCGCCGCCATGCAGGCATAGACTTCGCTGAAGAACGGGCGCAGGCCATTGTTGGAACTGATGCTGAACGCCGATTGGCCGTCTTCGCGACGTCCATCCAGGCCCAGCGGCGGCTGGAACGGCTGGGTCGGGTCCGGATTGGGGGCGAAGACGAAAAATTCCAGCTCGGTCGCGACCACTGGCGCCAGGCCAAGGGCCGCATAACGCGCGACAACTGCCTTGAGCTGGCCGCGTGTCGACAGCCGGGAGCTTTCACCGGTCAGTTCGTCAGCGTCACAGATCGCCAGGGCACGGGGCTGTTGGCTCCAGGGCAAGCGGTGGATCTGTTTCGGATCGGCCACCAGCGCCAGGTCGCCGTCGTCGCTGCCGTAGAAACGCGCCGGCGGATAACCGCCCATGATGCATTGCAGCAGCACGCCCCGCGCCAACTGCAACCGCCGGCCTTCGAGGAAACCCTCGGCGGTCATCACCTTGCCCCGCGGCACGCCGTTCAAATCCGGCGTGACACATTCAATCTCATCAATGCCCGTCAGTCGCTGCGCGAGTGAACGCTGGCCATCGGTTGTCATGACGCAATCCTTGTTATGTGCGAGCCGCGAACGGCAACCCGTACAAAATAGGCTCCGGCTGTTCGGAATATCAAGCGCCCACAAACAATAAACACGAGTGCGGGGAATGTGAGGTCCAGTGTGGGAGCGGGCTTGCTCGCGAAAGCGGTGTGTCAGTCAGCATAAGTATGACTGATGTACCGCTTTCGCGAGCAAGCCCGCTCCCACAGGGGATTTGTGGTGTTTTTTTAGGGCACGCTCAGGGCAAGTAAAGCCGGAACACCCCACCGCCCAACACACCGCCATTGGCAATCTCGGTCCGCCCGCTCACGCCGCCGCGCTGGTGCAGTCCGGCGATCCGTGCGGCGAAATACAGGCCCAGCCCGGTGCTGCCGCTGCTGTGGTTGATGCCTTGCACATACTCGGCCTGACGCTCGATCATCTCTGGCGGGTAACCTTCGCCGTCGTCGTTGATGGTCAGCACCAGTTGCCCGGCTTCGTCGCTCACACTGATCAACAATGCCTGGCGCGCATGGCGAATGGCGTTGTTGATGCAGTTGTCGAGCACCGACGCCACCAACTCGCGGTCGAAAAAGCCCAGCGGGCTGAGCGGATCGACGTCGAAGGTGGCCATGATCCCACGGCTGCGGAATACATCCTGATGGCCAGCCAGTTGCGCCTCGATGAAGTCATCCAGCTCATGGTAGGCCGGGTGCAACGGCAACTGGTTGACGCCGAGCTTGTACAACCCCAGCAACTGCACCATGAGGCCATTGAGATGGGCGAACTCGAACTCGATGACGCCCTGCTCCGAGGTCTGTCGCTCGGATTCGGGCAAGCGCTCGAGCCATTGCCCATGCGCCTGCATGAGCAAGGTCAGGGAGTTTTTCATGTCATGCACGGTCGACGCGATCACCGTGGAAAAATCGAGTGCCTGTTCGCTGTCATTCATCGCCAAATGCCTTGCTTCGCAGTTTTTGATAACGCGCAAAACGCGCATCGGTGTCGGGCATCATGCCCACCAGTTTCAGGCAGGCGCGGCACTCCTGCAGCAGTTCCGACTCCACAGTGGTGTCGGTGCCATGCAGCAGCGATTGCGCCATGTTCAGGGCAATACTGATGTTCTTCGGTTGCATCTTCAGGGCGCGGCGGAACAGCTCTCGCGCCTCCGGCAATGCGCCAGTCTTGTAGACCCGCACGCCTTCGCGGTTCAACTCGGCGGCGGCGTTGCCCTGGTTGAGGATGTTCGGGTCATCGGTGAGCTTGGCGATGCCTTGCATCACCGTCGGGTCATCGCCGTAGATCTCCGCGCAGTTCTTGAGCATCGACTCGCCGGCGCTGGTCTGGCCAAGCATCTGCAACTGCTTGGCCACCAGCAACGCGGCCTCGGCGCTCATGAACTGCTCCATGCCATCGAGGCGCTGCAAAGCCTGCTCGGTGAGCTTTTCGGCGGTTTCGGCATCGTTGAGCAACAGGCTGGTGGCCTTCATCAACCGCGCCCGGACCTGCAACCCCGGGTCGTTGAGGTTCTCCTTCGCCACGGCGCTGAGGGTCGTGTTGATCTCCAGCCGCGTCCGGGTGTCGAGGCCTTTTTCGCTGCCCTTGCTGATCAGCGCATGGGCCAGGCCGAGGTTGCTTTCCGGGTCCTTGAAGCGCGACTGCGCGCCCTGCCCGACCGCTTGGCGATAGGCCCGGGAAGCCGTGTCGAAGTCTTCGTTGGTCATCGCCAGCTTGCCCAGCAACGACTGACGGCGCACCGCCAGCGGCGACAGGCGCACCGCCTCTTCCAACACGTGCTGCGCCTGCTTGGTGTCGCCTTCGGCCATCAACACTTCGGCCATGCCGTCGTACAACGCCGGCATCATTGGAAAGACTTTCAGGGCTTTTTCATAAACGGCCTTGGCCTGCGTCACCTGGCCGCGCTTGAACATCAACTTACCCAACCCCGCGTAGGCCCACGGCAACGGGCGATCGGCGATGATCGAGTTGTACAGCCGCTCCAGGGCCTCATTCTGATTCAGGTCGCGCAACGCATCGGCGCGATAACGCAGGCACAACGGCCCGTAGCGCGGGTCCTGCTTGCACAGGGCGATGCAGGCATTGAGCACTTCCATCGGCTTGCCACGATCGAGGGCTTGCAGGATCGGCTTGAGCAAGGTCTTGCGCTGCTCGAGCCGCTCCAGCCGCTGGGCCAAGCCGGAGCGGTTGAATGGCTTGGTCAGGTATGCATCCGGCTCATGCTCCAAGGCACTGAGCACCATCGCCTGACTGGTCTCGGCGGTCACCATGAGGAAGACACTTTCATGGCTGATCAACTTCTCGACCATCAGGTCTTCAAGCACCTGCTGGCCATTCTTGCGCCCGTCGCCCAGGTGGTAGTCCTGCAGGATGAAGTCATAGCGTTTCTGCGAGCACATGCGCAGCGCCACTTCACCGGTGTCGGCGGTGTCCACGTCCTTGACGCCCAGCTCACGCAGCATGGAGCGGATCGAACTGCGGAAATCCGAGAAATCATCGACGATCAAAAAGCTTTTTTGGTGGTACGCCAGCATCGAGGATGTCCAGGCAAGTAAAAAAATAACCCAATGGCATAACAACGAAACGCCGTGTCACAACCCCGAGGCGCGCAGATGATAGTCACCAGCCAGCAACGTTCAAGGGATTTCAGCACCCGCTTGGCCTGGCTGTGTCGTGACGCACATTGCGAGCCGAAACGCAGGAGACAACCGGGCTCATCAGGTTATCGGCAGGCGATGGCGTTCCGTTAAGAGGAACATGGGGAGAAACCAAGTACGGAGGACTGGTCGAACACCCGTGGCGAGGGAGCTTGCTCCCGCTGGACCGCGCAGCGGACCTGTTTGTTTGGCGGCTGCTGCGCACCCGAGCGGGAGCAAGCGCCCTCGCCACGATCAGCAGATAACCTCTCCCTCGCCATTCACGCCCTTGAATAACATTCCAGAGAGCTCCGCTCGCTCCAGCCGAAGCTTCACTTCCTCGCTAACGATCAATGCAATGCAGTCCTGGCTTTTTCGCTCAGGATCGGCACAGAGGCATATCCAGCCAAGGAAAAATCCAGGCTCACACCTTCCTCACGTACCTCAAGGGCGTAGGTACACGGCTCCATGTACTCAGAAGGGGGGTCGATGAAGAGCCAGTTGTTGCAATGTTTGATATCGCCCAGATACCAGCGCTCAGGAAACCGCACGTCTTCCCGCAATAAGTAATACTTCATTTCAGCCCACCGCATGTCATTGCTTAACTGAAAAAAGGGTCGCGCCTGCGTCTAAAGCCCGAAGAAACGCTCGTAGGCCGTTTCCACTCGGACAGCAAGCTGATCAGGAACGGTGACCAGGTTTTCTAGCGCAGCCGTCTCTGCGGACATCAACGGACTCGACACCGCTGGAGCAGTCAAACCCAGTTGCTGTCGGACCTGGAGAATCGCGTGGATCTCTAAAGGCAACAGATCGAAAGGCGCATGCTTGAACTCAGGATCCCAGGCCCCACCGTTGTCTTCAGCGTTGGACAAGTGATACCGACAAAGCGCTTCCAACGCATCAGCTAGCCCTCGCTCATTTGTCCATTCGTCTATCACGTTTTGATAAATCCCCAGATCCATCGACTTGATCTTCGGAAGCGCAGCACCTTGCGAATAGACTGAATAAAGCCAGAGCATGAAAGGTTCAAATCGACGCCGTTCAAGACAGCTCGAATCGACGGCGCCTTTGACGGACAACATTCCGGCAAGCACATCGGCCACGGATGCAGCCAGATCACGACGATCCACCGCGATCAACCCGGCCAGCAAGCACCCCGCAATGCTCAACTGGTTAGTCAGGTTGGGGACGGTTTGGATGCCCTGAAGAAAAATCGTTTTGGAGAAAGCCTTGGCCTTGAGCATCAGCGCCCAATAACGGTACATCATCGAGCGCGAGACCTGCTCCCAGCCAGAAGCCTCTCCGTCACTGATCGCGACTTCGCCCCGAATGCCGTAATAAGTCGCCAGCATCCCCAACGAGTCAGCCACATTGTCCAATCCGCTTAATGAGTCGCTGGCCAGATCCTCATCGATAAAATCAAGCTCTTGAGCCGTCAGGCCTTCCGACTGTGACAGCCAGCGCCGGTGCTGATGAAGCCGGACGTTGATTGCATCCATTTCGATATGTTCCTTTTACACCAGTACAACGCCCTTCCGCTTACTGTGCCCACTCAGGAACGCATCTGTCGAAGGCTCGTTAAGTGAATTTCTAAATTGCACTTAACCAACTGATCCAGCGAAGCCGTTCCTCCAACAAACAATGCTGGCTCAAAACCGTAGACCTCATGCTCGTCAAGTGCACCCAACTTTTCCAGGGCTCGCTCAAATAAAAACTCACCTTGACTATCCTCCAGATCATAGCGTTCCTTATCAGACATAGCGAAAAATGTCTGGATGGCTAGATCCGGATTTTTATTAGGTACTTTCAACTTATTCATCAACGCGACGATAGACCCCGTCGGGCATGAAACAACAATTTTCTGATTGTATTTCTCGCCCCAAGCATACAGCGCTCCAAAAGCACTCCGGGCAATAACGTGGTAATTGTCTATCTGCGAAAGTTCAGTACCGGCTAACCACATATCGAGCAGGCGCTTGTAATCGTCTGGGTCCACCGTCCAGAAAAGTCCATTGGCATACCCACACCAACCTTCTTTCTGCCAATAGGTGAGCAACGCGTCCGGTAGTATCCCTCGATATTTCACAATATGGGAGCCAGGCACCTGCCGATGTGATGTTGCTTCACCCATTACACCAATGAAACACTCAAAATCTTCGTCGCGCACCCTGTGCCTCCCGTAGCTCAACACCAAATTTTATTTACTGACCTGGCCGCCTTATTCCTGGTTAGCCACTAAGAAGCCGCTTTCAGTGAGAGCACACCTTCCGCCAGCCCGCCAGAATTTGAAATAGGGCGCCAAATCAATATCAAACTTAAACAACGGCTGCCCAATATACCAAGCGAGATAGTAGTCTGCAGCCAACCCATAGAGTGCCTCAAACAGCGCATACACCTGCTCGCTCTCAGATACCCTACTCCCCCTGACTGCATCCCCGATCTCATCAAACAACCAGTAATGAGGAATATCTTGCTGAAGCGCACCTTGCATACATTGCGCATCAACAAAAAGCACCTGAGCATTATGGCAAATCTCGAAAATTTCGGAATCACCAAGCACACCACATACCCTTTCCTGCTCCTTTAACCACTCCCGACCTAACTGACTCAACTGGTTTTTCTCCACCCTACATTTAGGCAAGAGATAAAGAGAGTTATCCATCTCTCCAGCGGTGAGAACGCGCCCTGTTCTAACAATCAACTCTTCCGTAAAAGGAAAGTAGCTAAATATTCGCTCAAGCTCCTCAGCACTACCGTGCACGCTTAACAAACCTAGAAAATGAGACTTATCAAAAAGTGTTTCACCTTCACAGAAGGCACACCATTCCGACAACAAAGAGCTCATCGCTAATTTCTTCCAACTTCTGGCAGAGGCGAAAATAAATTCCCGCAACCATAGCCTTCACTCTTCATCCCAAAACTTCCCGGGTGGTGCATATTCACCATTTCTCAAGATAGCACACCAACCAAAACTCCTATAAAACATCTCAAGATCAATTATTTCATAAACCCCATTCCCAACGCCCTTCAGGGTAATCAAACCAGAAGCATGATGCGTGTACTGCCCCCCCGCCCCTGCAACAGCTCTTAACTCCAATTCTTTCCGATCCCACTCCAACACTACTCCAGACGATTCGGGAATAGTCTCAGCAAAAAAAACCTCAAACTCGCTGGCTATCTTGCATACACAGGGAATCCGTTCCTGTCGGAGCAGCTCATCCGTAACTAAATTTTTGAGAAATTCAATTTTCAACTTCATTGCAACGCACTCCGAGGCACAACAACCACACCTGAAAAATTTTTCTCAAAGGTAGTAACAGGACTAAAATACTGACTGCCATGCGGATCACGAATGGCAACAACTGGGGTATTATTTTTTGTTGTAACTCCATCCACGACAACAAAGTGCGAAAAATCAGAGCCTCCGGACTTATCAAAAATAAGCAAAGGGGACAAGAAAAGGGGACAGATTTATTTGGAAACCTAGAAATTAAACAATCCGCCCTTTCCAATAAATTAATCCGCCCCCCCTTTTCCCGCTTTTCCCCAGATATGCCCTCTAGACCAGCCCCAAGATCGGCTTGATCTGTTCATTCATTTCTACAAAAGTCTCATAGGACATGTCCGGGTCATCATTGAGAACCAAATAAACCCCATCCATCAGCCGAACCGCCATACGACACTTGCCTTGCAGTCGTGCAATGACTTCATCAGGGCCATAGCCTAGAGCACGCTGACAAAGGGCTGCATCCCAGAACTGGGCAGGAAATAGCGTATAAATATTGTTACGCCCATCAACATCTATAGTTTTATCCTGACGCAACCGATTGTAAGCCAAGTTATCATCATTCAACCCGCCTTGATAATACAGACCATACAAATCATAGGACACATGAGCCTTATACCCCTTAAACGCCTCAATCACTTTTAGCAAGTGCTCATTCACAACAAGCTTATAATCAATAGCCTTGTTTGATATTTTAAATCCAAAACGCAAGTGCTCGTCATAGGAGGCCCTATCCTCATATAGGTATCGATCACCACGATACGCATAGTCCCCCACAAACCGAAGCCCTCTGATGGGAAGCTTAACAGTATAGGTAGCAATCAACCCGTCGCCGCAACTCGGGGCGGCAGGAAGCTCAAGACCTGCGAACCCTAAAGGAGCACCAATACGAGACATCCTATCCATGACTTCAGCATGCCGCTGATCTATAGATAAAGCTCTGTCAGGACACGCACAAAACCATAGCTCTATATCTGCTGCACTCATGGGATTCTTGCCCTAGCATTAGAAAAAAGGGGATGGTTTTATTTAAGAAGCGATTAAATAAATCCGTTCCCTTTTCTCTTTTCCAATAAATAAATCTGTCTCCTTTCCCTGGTCACCGCACGAGCGTCACTCGAGATGCTCGTCCATCCTGATGCGTTTGTTGCTGTAAAACTCGCATCATTTGCTGCTGGTGCACCGCTCCCCGCTACTTTGGTTTCACCAGACAGCAGTCTAATCGCAGGTCCTTTTGGACCGACTTACAGCTTGATAAAGGCAAAAACCTCTCTAAAGACACTTTCAATATCTGGCGACGCGTCAAGGTGAGCAAGCGCTTCGTTCGGGGTTAAAGGCATGTCGTAAGGCTCAAAACCTCGACGGACGGCAACACCATACAATGCATACTCGTCACCATCCGAATGTTCCCAATGGGGCACATAGTACCGGCGCAAACGTGCGCCGGGTATCAGCCAAAGTAAAAACAGCTACCAATTAAGACTTTGGCAAGACCAAAAGTACGGATCTAAAAATATGAGACCCATCATCAACCGCTGATGATGCCTCATATATTGCTTCGGCCGCCGCCGTAAGCGAATCCTCTCCGCCGGCTAAGGACAGCGCCGATACAGCGCGTGCCTGGCTAAATAGCTGAAGGACTTTTACATCTGAGCTCTGCCCCTCCCCCATACTGTCTTGCAAGTCAAAATACTGCTCATCTAACTGCGCAGCTAAATCATCTAACCTAGAAACCTGTTCAGTCGTGAGCTTATTACCAAGACATAGTTGTCTAAGGGATTCGATAACAATAGGCACGTCCACTGGACAGGCCTGAAAAACAAGCTCGCAGGCTACTTTTACCGCACTTCGCCGCTGCTCTTCACTGGCGACTTTTAGCTTTTCAACGAGGTTTTTATCAACCGTTTCTAAACGCATAATCATTGCTTAACCTTTGGCGGTGGTTTTAATGGTGTTGACACATTGGCCCCTGTCGGCTCAATCACATTCTGACATGATACACAGACAGGTCGTGTGGCACC
Source organism: Pseudomonas sp. SWRI179 (assembly GCF_014268705.1). Classification (NCBI taxonomy): domain Bacteria; kingdom Pseudomonadati; phylum Pseudomonadota; class Gammaproteobacteria; order Pseudomonadales; family Pseudomonadaceae; genus Pseudomonas; species Pseudomonas sp. SWRI179. The sequence continues at coordinate 137,021 of NZ_JABWRA010000007.1, forward strand.
AATATCAACAACTTTTAGTCCGTTAGCATTGGCATAATTGACAATGTCTGCCTCTGCGTGACCAGTCCCAACAACTATTTTCTCGCCTTCTTGCAAGCTCACTCCAGGACGAAGATAACCACGAGGTTCACTTGTACTGATTAGAACAGAGCGAACACCATTTGCATCCTCTACCACAGCAACACCCATAGTTATTCGACCTTGAGAGTTCGCAGGTATTTGTGACTGAATTTCACTTACACGATTTTGGATAAGGCTCGATGGGTTGTCGTAGGCAAGACCTCGCTCTAGAGTTGGACCTGCGCCTTTTCCTCCAACACTATACTCCCCCGCATTCTCGACAACCTTCCCATTAACGGTCGTCGTGCCAGGGCCATACCCCCCCTCAAGCTTCTTGCTATACGCCCCCTCCACGCTGGTCCAGTTCATCGGCTTACCGGCCGACACTTCAGCTTTGGCAATGTTGGCCATATCGGCCATTTTTTCAAGCTCTTTGGCCCCCACCTTGATCCCGGTTTTCGCCAGCGCCACGCCGCCCTTGGCCGCCGTGCCCACGCCCGTGGCGATGGTGCCGACTTGCCAGACCAGCTCGCCAATATCCTGGCCCAGTTGCACGGCACGTTCGTCGCCGCCGTGTTCAAGGGCGTCTTCGATACGTGCGATTTTGGCTTTGGCGTCACCGACCATTTCATCGCCTAATCTTTGGCGCGCCTCGGGATCGTCGATCAAGGCTTTGATACCTTTGATCCCTTCAACCGGATTGAGGAGGAATTGCGCCAAGCCTTCGACGTCGCTCCAACCCGCCTGCACCAAGCCTTTGCCCACGCCGAAGCGGGTCAGGACGTCTTGTTTCTGATTGATGTACGCCCACTTGGCGATCACTTGCGCCTTGGCCCCTAAGCCGTCAGCTGCGTCGTATTCCTTCTCCGCCTGAACCAGTTGCTGGGTCGCCAGCCAGTTGTTGTCCACTGCGGCACCGGCCGCGCTGTTGGCGGTAGCCGGGTCGAGCGAGGAGCTGGTGGCGGCCAGCCCGGTGACAATGCTGACGATCAGGTTGCGCTTGGCCTCACGCTGGGCTTCGCTTTCATCGGGGCTGGCTTCGGAGAACAGACCAGTGAGCAGGCTCGACGCCGCCGCGCCTGCAGCACCGCTGCCACAACTCTGGCTGCTGGCGGCGGCGCCCGCGCAGGCGACGATGCCGTGCAGGGCGGCGTGCAGCGGCGAGCCTTCGGTGAGTTTGCCGTCCGCCACCAGGTCACCGATGTAGCCGGCGCCCTGCTGTTGCAGGTAGTTGACCACCAACCCTTGGACGAACGCACTGTTGCCGCCACTGATGTTGCCGCTGGCCGCGCCCACCAGGGCGGTGGTGATCTGCCGGTAGGTGCCGCCCGCGCCCCACTTGTCGGCGATGCCGCTGGCTTCGGCATTCAGCCGCTGAGCGCTGCCGAGCAGCGCCAAGCGTTCGCTGTCGGTGAGTTTGGCGTTGGGGTCCAGGGCCGCAGCCTGAGCTTTCTCGGCCTGTTTGCGCTTGAGGTCGACTTCCTTGGCCTTGTTGGCGAGCAAGGTGCTGGCTTCGTTGGAGAACGCCCCGACGATCTCGAAACCGGCACGGATTTCGTCTTCGTCGAAGATCGGCTTGAGGGTGTTGGTGGTGTCGCGATCGCTGGAAACATCGCGGTTGAGGCTGGCGATAGTTTGCTCGCCGTTCTTGCCGGTGCGCTTCTGTTGCTCGGCGTCGTTGCTGATGACGATGGTGCCGCCACTGATGCCGCTGCGGGTGACGCTGCTGGCGTCGTCGCTGGCACTGATGGCGATCGGCATGGTGGCGCTGAAGTCGTTGTCGTTCTTCGGCAGGTCGGTGCCCGGGGTTTGCGTGCCGCCGCTGGTGGCGTTGCCCTGTTGGTCCTTGCCGACTTCGCGATAGCCACCACCGACGCTGACGGTGCTGGCGTCGTACTCGGCCTTGTTCTTGATGTCGCGGCTGGTGAGGCTGGCGGTGACCAGGCGATTCTTGCCGTCCTGCACGGCCTTGTCGCTGCTGGCGATGACAGCGCCGACCAGATCGGTGTTGCCCCCCACGCGAATGTCAAAGCCGTCGTCCCCGGCCTTGATGCCCGATTGCTCGGTCACGCTGGCGTAGTTGGAGTCGATATCCGTGGCACCGAAGCTGCCGCTGGCACCACTGATCGTACTCATGCCTAAGCAGAACGGCGGAATGCACAGGCTGATGCCAACGCCCAGGCTCTTCTCATCGACCACGTAGGTGTTGGTGTCTTGCAGGCTTTCGATGTTCAGGTCGCCGCCAACATCGGCCAACACTCGCTTGCCGCTGGCCACCGCGCCTTTGAGGTTGGTGTCACCGCCCGAGGACAGCAACAACTGGTTGCCCGCCTGGACATGGGTATTGGTGTGGGTGAGGCCATCGCCATCCGCCTGGCCACGGCTGCCGGATGCCCCCAGATCCAGGGTGAAACCGTTGCGAGCACCGAGAGAAAAGCCGATGCCGATGCTGGCGCTGCTGCCTTTGCTGTCGGTTTCCTGTTTGTCGATATTGCGCGCGGCGAGCAGGTTGATGTCACCGTCCGCCAGCAGGCTGGCGTTGCGGCCGGCCTTGATATCGCTGCCTTGCACGGTGATGTCGCTCGCGGCGCCAGCTCCCGTGGCGCGCAGGCGAACGTCGTTGCCAGCGGTCATGGTCGAGCCGGCCGCGCTGTCGCTGGTGTAGGTGGTGGTGCTTTCGTTCTTCTTGGTGCCCAGCGACAGGCTGATGTTGATCCCACCCACCGCGCCCGGGTCCATCGCCACGGCGGTAGCGGCATTGTTGGTCGCCAGTACGGCGGTGGCGGCGGCCAGGGCCTTCATGCGCCCGTCGTCGGTTTTTTCCGATGCCCGTTTCATTTGCTGGGACGTCTGGATCGCGCTGATCACCGGGTTGGTCACGGTAAGGGTGAACCCGGTCTGCTTGAATAGGGTTTCCCGTTCGCGCTCGCGGGTGTTGCGCGCCTCGACGACGTCGATGGTCTGCGCCGTGACGTCGATGTTGCCTTGTGGTGCCGATACCTGGCTGCCCACTTGGCGGTAGCCCTTGCCCGCTTCGATCAGCACATCACCGGTGGTCGAGCCGACCGTGCTCGCCACGGCCGTGTGCTCCGTGGTGAGGTCCTTGACGCTCTGTTGCTGGGTCCCCATGGTCACGGCGATGCCACCGCCGCTGAACAAGCCACTTTTCTTCACGGACTTGTCATGGCGTTCGCTGCTGCTGGCGGTGTCGGCCTCGATGTTGACGTTGTTGTCCGCCACCAGCACCGTCTGGGTCGTGGACACCACGTTGCTGCCCTTGAGGTTGATGTCGCGACCGGCCTGCACATAGGTCTGCTCGCCGCTCAGGGTGGAGCCTTCGACCGAGGTCTGGCTGATGGTGTCGCGGGTGGTGGTGGTCTTGCTGGAGAACATCCCGTTGCTGCCCTTGACCTTGTGGGCTTCATCGGCGAACTGGTAGTTCTGGCCGGCGGTCAGGTTGACGTCGCGCTTGGCCTCGGCAAACACCGCGCCTTGCTCGCTGGTGACCTGGGCGGCGCGGGCGTTGAGGTCCTGGCCGGCGCTCAAGCGCACGTCGCCCTGCCCTTGGATCTGGGCGCCGACCTCAGTCTGGCTGGCGTCCTTGCGCCAGTTGCTGCTGTTCCAGGTCAGCGCTTGCTCGTGGGCTTCGCCTACGGTGGCCAGGTTGATGTTCTTGCCCGCCTCCAGCAAGGTACTGCCGCCCTTGCCGGCATTGACCACCTGGGCTCCGGTGAGGTTGAGGTCGTTGCCGGCACTTACGCCCATCGTGCCTTGGGCGCCGCTGACGAACAGCCCGGCCACCCGCGACAGGTTGGTGCGGGTGCCTTGGGCACTGCTGCTGTCCCGGCTGCTGGAGATGACGTTGACGTCCTGCCCGGCCTTGAGCGACAGACTGTCCACGGCACCGATCAGGCCGCCGAGGTTGTTGAGGTTTTCCCGCGCGGTGAGCGAAACCTTGTCGGCCTGGATGCGCCCGCCGAGGTTTTCGATGTTCTGCGCAGTGATCGCCATGACACTGCGCCCGGCCAGGCTGCCACTGTTGACCAGGTCGCCGGCGATGTTCAGGTTCAACTGCTGCCCGGCAATCAGGGCGCCGGAGCCGTTGAGGTCGCCCTCCTGGACCCGTACGTACACTTGCGGCACCAGCACGTTGCGGGTGTCGCCGTTGGCCAGGGTGACCTGCTTTTGCACCAGCCAGACGATGTCACTGGTCAACTGGGCCATCTGCGCGGAGGTCAGGGCCACGCCGGGCACCAGTTGCCATTGGCTGGCGACGGTCACGGCGTTGTCGATCAGGGCGCGGTATTGCGCTTCGTCATTGGCGTAGCCGTCGAGGAAACGTCGGCCGGTGAGTTGCGCGATCTGTTCACGAATCAATTTCTGTTCGTAGAAGCCGTCGCCCAGGCGTTGTTGCGTCAGTGCCGGGTCGACTTGCAGGCGCTGCAACATGTAATCCGACGACAACCAGGTGCGGTAGCTGGCAAAACGCGGATCGGTTTCGATCAGGTAGCTGCTGGTGTTCTGCGGATTAGTGGTGAACAGGCTGTTGTTCGGCAATGCCAGGGAGGGCCCGCCACTGCGGATCTGCTCGGCCACGCCCTTGCTGTTGAGGGTGGTCTGGGCCGCGACCTGAACGATGGGCGCCACTTGAAAGGTCCTGTCGATCGGAGCGCTGACCGTGCCCGTGGCGGCGATCTGTGCGCCGACGCCCTGTGTGGCGCGGGCGCTGATCTGGGCGCCGGTACCGTTGCCGGCGGCGTTCTGGGCGAACACGGTCGGTTGCAGGGTGATGTCCTGGATCAACGGCGCAGGCGTATAGGCCGTGACGGCTGTTCCCTGACGGTCCCGACCCTTGCGCTGGATGCGATAGAAGCTCGTTGCCGTGCCGCTGTCGGTGGTGGTGCGCTGGCCGGTCAGTTCGGTGTTGGTCAGGCTGGTAATGTTGGCCTGCAACAACCCACCGGCAATGATGCGGCTCTTGTCGTTGAGCACATCCCCTGCATTGATCTGCATCGTCCCGCCCGAGAGGATCTGCGCCGGTGCCGAGGTGGCGATCTGGGTTTCCTGGACCACGCGAGTGTAGTCGTAGCGGTTCCAGCTATCTTTGCTCCCCTCAGGCGTGTTGAGGTAATTGACCTCGTTGTAGCCCACGGAAATCTGGTTGCCCTGGTAACGGTTCGGCGAACCGCTGAGCTGGAATTCCTGCAAGGCGGTGCGGCTGACTTCCACCTGTTGGGTACTGAAGTGTTCGTTGGTGTTGCGCACGCTTTGCACATCGAGCGACAGGTTGCCGAGGGCCTCGATGGTCGCGCTGGCGTTGGTCAGCAGTTGGGCCCGGTCCTGAGCCTTGTCAGTGGCGCTCAGCGCACCGCCAATGGCGAGGTCCCCGGCACTGAAGATCATCGCCTGCTCGCGGTTGTCCAGGGTGCCGGTGCCAATGTCCAGCGACTCGCGGGCGGCAATGGTCGCGGCGACGCCATTCTCATCGCGGTTGCTCAGAGCCGAAGTGGCAATCGCCAATCGGTCGCCGTATAGACGTCCCGTGCCCAGGTTATTGAGCGACAGCGCTTGCACACGCACTTGCTGGCCGTCGATCAGGCCACGGTTGGTCAAGCTGTCGTTGACGGTCAGGCGAACCTGGCCGGCGCTGATCTCGCCGCTGACGGCGTTGTCCAGGGTTTGCGAGCGCACCAGCAGGAGATTGCCCGCCAGCAGTTTTCCGCTGTTGTTGAAAGCCCCTTCGGTGCTCAGGTCAATCTTGCCATTGGCCTGTATCTGTCCGCTCAGGTCCAGGCCATTTTGCAGGCTGAACGTCAGGTCCCCCAGGCTCAGGGCTCGGCCGGTGCCCGAGTAATAGGCGGCGTTGAGCGACAACAGGCTGCCGGCGAGCAAGGTCCCGTCGAGGTTGTGCACCGCCTGGCGACGTTGCGCCGGATCGCGATCGGTGATGGTCAGGCCGGCCCCCGAGGAAATCAGGCCGCCCTGGTTATCCAGCGCTTGGCTGACGCCGATGGACAACCCTTGGTCGGCGCGCACGGCTCCGGCCTGGTTGCCGAAGGTGTCGAACACCAGGCTCATGGCACCGCCTTCAAGGCCCTGATTGGCACCTTGGGTGGCGCTGTTGTCGAGCACGCCGGCAGTCACGCCCAAGGTGCCCGCGCTGCGCACCAGTCCGCCCTGGTTGCTGAGCGTATCCCCCAGCGCCAACTGGACATCGCCGAGGCCCTGCAATTGACCGCCGCGGTTATCAACCCGGGCGCCTTCGACCTGTACGCTCTTCTGGCCAATGATCTGGCCGCCGCTGCCGTTGGTAACGTCGGTGGCCTTGAGCACCAGCGCGCCCTTGGCACCGAGGAAACCTGCGCTGTTGTTGAAATGGGCACTGTGGATTTCCACCGCGTCCTGGCCGCTGATGCCTTGGGTGGTGCCGGACTGAAGGTTGTTCAGCGCCTGGGTGCCGGTGTCGATGAACAGCTTGCCCTTAGCCTGGATCAGGCCCGCCGCGTTGCGCAATTCACCGCTGCGCAGGTCGAGGGTCGCACCGGCATTCAACGTGCCTTGGCTGTTGTCCATCAGCAGGCCGCGGCTGTCCAGGTCCAAGGCTCGGCCGCTGATGACCCCGCGCTGGTTGTTCAGGCCCTCGGCCGACAGCGTGATATCGCCCAGCGCTTCAAGGCGTCCGCCGCTGTTGTTCAGCGCATCCGCCGAGACGGTGACCTGCAACCCGGACTTCACCGACCCCAGCACGCCGTTGGTGTTGTTCAACTGTCCGGCGATGATCTCCATGCGCTGGGTGGCGGCGAGCGTGCCGCCGATATTGTCCAAGCGGTCGAACTTCGCGTGCAGCTCACCGTCGGCACTCACGGTGCCTTTGGCGTTATCCAGTGCCTTGCCGCTGACTTTTGTCGTCCCGCTGGCGGCCAGCGTGCCACCGCCGTTGTTGACCTCTTTGTCGGCCGTGACGGTCAAGGCACCGCCATCGGTGGCGAGGACTTTACCGCCCTGGTTGTTCAGCGCGCCGACCTTCAGCACCACTGCACCAGGACTGCTGACTTGCCCGGCCTGATTGTCGAAGCGTTCACGGGCAGTGACCTGCAACGGTTGCGCGCCGGTCTGGAGAATACGTCCACGCTGGTTGGACAACGTCGTGGTGTCGAGCGTGATCTGCTGGCCTTGGGTCAGGCCATTATCGACCACCACCTCGCGGGCCTTGATGCTCAATGTGCCATTACTCGCCAAGGTACCTTTGCTGCCGGCCAACTGGGTGGCCTGGATGTCCAGGGTGCCTTTGCCGGCGTGCTCGACCTTGCCCTTGCTGTTGTCGAGCCGGTCGGCGCCAAGTTTCAGGTTAGTGGCATTGGAGGCAATCCGGCCGTCGCTGTTGTCGAACGTGGCGGTGGCCTTGATCGACGTGTCGGCCGTGCCGGTCTGCACCAGCTCGCCGCCAACATTGGAAATATCCCGCGCGCGCATTTGCAGGTTACCTGCGGTGACCTTGGCCGTATCGGTGCGCAAGGTCTTGGCCGCTTTGGTATTCAGCACTTGGGTCGCATCGACCCGACTGCCAGTGAGGTTGGCATCGCCGGTGCTGGCCGTCAGGGTCACATTGCGGCCCAGGGTCTGGCTGCCGCTCAGGTCCAGGTCAGCCGCCTCGACGCTGACATCGCCGCCAGCCAGATTCTGGCCCTGCGCCTTGACGGTGGCGGCCCGTAGCGCGAGGTTGCCGCTGCTGCCCAGTTTGCCGTCCGCGCCGACGCCCGCCGCCAGGCTCGAGGCCGTGGTGCTGCGGATGGTCTTGGCGGTCAGCGTGGTGTGGGTCTGGCTGGCAACCGTGCCGCTGTTGTCGATGTCACCGGTGCTGTCGAGCCTCAGGTCGCCCTTGGCGTAGAGCGTGCCGCTGTTTTCAACGCTGGTGGCAGCAACCCGGGTCGCCGTTGTGCTGCTGATGGCGCCCTGGTTTTGCAACTTGCCGTCGGCGCTGATGACCACCTCGCCCGCCATGGCGCCGATCTGCCCGGCGTTGCGCACCCCCACGCCGGACTCCGTGCCCACCAGCATGATCTTCCCGGCATACATGCCGCCGAGCTTGGCCACGTCGATGGCAACGGTGGGTTTTTCTCCCTCGGCGCCTGGTAGCGGCGTGGCCTGGGTGTTGTCGGCATTGACCTGATTACGTCCGGCCGTAACCTTCAAGTCGTTGGCCCACACCCCGGCGTTGACTTGTACCGAACGGGCAATCAGATCCGTATAGTCGGCCTCGCGGGCGTCCAGGCCTTTGCCTTCGATGTTGATGGTCCCGCCCTGCACGGTGTAGCCGGTGATGCGACCGTTCTCCAACTGCGCCCGACCGGTGCTGAGGGTGGCCCGATCGGCGTTGATGAAGCCGCAACCGTTGCAGGTGATACCGGACGGGTTGGCGATCACCACTTCGGCGCGCTGGCCGGCGACTTCGACGTAGCCGCGCAATTGGCTGGGATTACTGGAATTGACTTCGTTGAGGATGACCCGCGCGCTGCCATTGCCCAACATCGGGTTGCCTTCGATCCAACCGCCCAGTTTCGTCTGGCTATTGCCCGCGCCATTGTTGAGGATTACCCCCCGGCCATCGACGTCGAACTGGTTGTAGGTGTTGCGCGAGACACCGCCAGCGCTAGGCGCGCGGATATTCACCTGCGGCGTGCCGTTGGCGCTTTGTATGATCACCGGTCGCTGGCCAGCCGGCGCGCCCGGGTCGGCGACGATGGTGCCGGCCCAGGTCGGCGCCACGCTCAAGGACACCAGGCCAATCGCTGTCATCAAGGCAAAGCGCAACGCTCCGAGTGTCGCCGTGCAAGCCGCTGCGCCCGCCGCCGGCCCGGAGCGGGTCCCCGGTGCCTTGACTTGGCTGGTAACGTTCTCGGCCACTACCATCAACAGTCCGCGAGCCTTGTTGAAAACGATTCGGTACAGATGCTTGTTCATAGCAATTCCATTTGCGGAGCCAGCCCGCACGAGCAGTGGTTGGAGTTACGCTTCGATTGCCAGCGGGTGGGCGGCAAACCAGGCCTGGGCCTGTTCGGGAATGACCCCGATGCCTTGGAATGTCTTGACCCGCAGGCCGCGCTCGTCGCCTCGGTGATACAGGGCACGGGCACAGCGATCGATAAAAAGATGACGTTGCAACAAGCGGCTCAATACCGCCGTGTGGCCAAAGGGAGCGACCCAGTCGTTGAGCCAGAGGCGCTCGCCGCTGTTCCAGTCGTCCTGGGTCAGCGCCAACGGCGACTGGCGCAGATAACGTTGCTCCGCCGCCTCGTCGAGGTTGAGCCAGGACAGGTAGAACACCGGCTTGCCGTGTTCCGAGCCGAGCACGAACTGGCGATGCTTGAGGGCCGGCAATAGCAGCGTTGGCAAGGTGTGCAACGGCGCATCGCGATGGGCCTTGGAGTGCATCCACAACCAGGTGGCGGAGCCGAACACCGCGGCTTCGCTCCAAGGCTCGTCGATCAGGCCGGGGGCGATAATGTCTAGCGTCTCGAACTGCATGGGATCACCTCAGAATGACCAGATGACGGTGAACGCGCTGGTCACGTTGGCCGTCTCGAAACCATCGGGCTTCTTCAACGGCGTCCCCACCGACCAGTCATAGGACAGGCCTTTGTAACCGCCGCGTATACCCACCACGGCCCCCGCCAGGCGCTGGCCGATCAGGAACTCACTGGCTTGGCCGCTGACCTCGCCATAGTCGATACCGGTATAGAGTTCCTGGCCGGTCTGCCCCAGGGACAGGCCGATTTCGTTGCGCAGGGTCCAGCCACGGTCGGCGGACAGAATGTTTTCACCATCGAAGCCGCGCACGCTGTAGCGCCCGCCGATGGAGAAACGATCCTGAGGCACCAGCGGCGTGCGGTTCCATTGCGCGCGCCAGCCGCCGATGTAGCGCAGGCGCTGATCGCCAACCTGGAACGGCACCTGCAATTGGGCATCGGCGGTGATGATCTGCGAGCGTGACGTGCCGGCGTCAAAGTCTTCTTCGGGCGCCCTGAGCGCATCATGGGCACCGGTGCCGCGACGATAGGCGACGCCCAGGTCAAGAATCGAAGCGCCAATGAACTCCCGATGATCCAACCCCAACTGCCAACCGGCCATGCGGCGTTTCTGGTTGCCGACTTCGGTGTCGTCGATGAAGTTCTCAGAGGAGCGCGTCCACAGGCTGCCCCAGGCCGTGGTCTTGCGAACGGCGTCGCGGTACAGCAGGCGTGACAGGCGCACCTCGTTGTTGCGACTCTCGCCCCGGTACTGATAGGTCTGGTTGGCGCCGGCGACCGACTGTTCGTAGTTGTATTCGCTGCTGGTGAACCCCAACTGCCAATAACCGAACGGCAGCGAATAATGCAGCGTGCTGCCATCGGAGCCGCGATGGCCGGACTCGCCACCGCCCAAGTCATGGTTGACGCTGGCGTAGAACAAATCGTTGAGCGACAGCAGGTTGTCCAAGGACAGCGACACGTTGCCCTGGTATTTACCCGTGGTCTTGCTGCCCGAATTGTCCACCGACAGGCTCACCCGAGCGGGGAACCGCTGGCTCCAGGCGATTACCACGTCGCTCTCACCGGGTTTGGCGTCGGCGGCACGGGCGGGCGCGATCTTGATGTCGGCCTCGGCGGTCGGCACGCGCTTGAAGTTCTCCAGCGCCTGCTCGATGTCGCGCAAGTTGAGCAGATCGCCAGGACTGGCCGGCATCGCGTTCCAGGCATTGGCTCGGGAGCTGGTGCCCTCTTCGAAACGAATCTCACGGATGCGCCCCGGCACGAGGGTCAACACCAGGACCCCACTGTTCAGATCCTGGGCTTCGGCCAGTACGCGCGTGGTGACGTAGCCGGCCTCGATGATCGCATTCTGCATGCGTTTCATCGTCAGGTTGATCCCGCCGCCACCGAGGCAACGGCCAATGGCCGGATCATCCTTGGGGTTGGCGGCGCGCAACGCCCACTGGAATTGTTCCGACGCTTCGCCGATCAGGCGAATGTCATTGATGGCGAAGCAGGGACTCTCCTTGGCGGGCAAGCGCTCGACACCTTCATCCACGGGTGTCGCCTGCAAGCGCACGTCCGGCCGGGACTCCAACTGTTCCCTCAACACTCGTTCGCGTTCCTGCTGGCGCAGCAGCTCTTCTTCAGGCCCAGCCGCCTGTGCAGCGCTCCACGCGCCCGTCATCCAGGCCGCCATCAACAGCAGTGCGAGACGCCTGGCGTTCTGTGCGGATGAACGGGTTGCGTCAACACAACGGCGAGGGCTGCTCGGTTTACGCGTTCGGCAGGGTGCGGCTGGCTGCATGTCACATCCTTGTGGCCTGAATCAAAGAAACGGTGGGTCAGGCCTGCGAAATGCGGCACCGACATCGGTAAAAAAGAGGTAAGAATCCATCGGCTACGAAGGAAAAGTCCTACAACGTACCGAGACGGTCAGATGGCAGAGGGGGGAGAAAGTTTCGCGTTACCGAAACAGGCTCGGTAAAAAAGAGCAAAAATGGGCAGTCGATCACAGCCTGGGGAATGAAGAGTGGTGCAAGGCACGCATGGCGCGCTGAAGGCGAAGATGATCGTGCGCAGATGGGGAATGCAAGCAGAGGAAAGTGAGCGGCAAACACGCTAACCCACTGTTTATAATGGTGTCCCAGGGCAGGTTCGAACTGCCAACCTTCCCCTTAGGAGGGGGATGCTCTATCCAATTGAGCTACTGAGACACGAGTCGACCACGAGGAATGCGGTGCGCGGAACGGCGTGCATGTTAACGACCTGCCCTGCGTTTGTCATGTCGTCCCTTTTTTTAAGTGTAGGCAAATGGTACTGCTCGGAAGGCTGGATAGGCCAGACAGCCATGCCTCGGCCACCATTCATCTGCCCCAGGCTTGTTCATCCTAGTAAATCGGCCATTTGCCACTATCCTGTACAAGACAGGGACGGCAGGCGTTTTTGTCCATTTCCGTTATCCGCCAGACGGTATGGCACAACGACACAATCTGACGGTCACAAAATGCGAACCTGTTGTTTTTTCCAACCAGTCCGCATTTTTTTGATGAAAGGTGCTGGCATAACGCCTTTACCCGGATCAGAATTTGTCACAGAATTGGCGCCAATGATCTGGCAATTTTGAGGCATGATGCGGGCCTCTTAACAATTCAGGTTGAACATTTGGCAACGGGGCTTGTCCTATCGACATCCTGCGGCCAATCCCAAGAACCGCTCCCCTGAACTAACCGGTTAAATAAATATGCGCCCAATGAAACAGGCAATTTATTCCAGCCGTACGGCTGACAAGTTCGTCGTACGTCTGCCAGACGGAATGCGGGAACGCATTGCCGAGGTGGCTCGTAATCATCATCGCAGCATGAACTCTGAAATCATTGCGCGCCTGGAGCAAAGCCTGATTCAGGAAGGTGCACTGGGTGAAGAGTTGAGCATGCGCCTGGACAGCCCAGAGCTGTCTTTGCATGAACGCGAGTTGCTTCAACGCTTCCGACAACTTTCCCACCGCCAGCAGAACGCCCTCGTTTCGCTGATTGCTCATGACGTAGAGATGGCCGCAGAGCCGAGCTGATCACACACAAAACACTCAAGCCAGCTTCGTGCTGGCTTTTTTATGCCTGGCGTTTGGCCCTCCTTCCCCATTTTTCTCGTGCCCATAAGAAAGCCCGCCAACCTGTGGGAGCGAGCTTGCTCGCGATAGCGGTGGTTCAGTCACATGGATGTTGGGCTTGCCGACCCAATCGCGAGCAGGCTCGCTCCCACAGGGGTTCCGTGTTGGATATAAATTTTGTGTTCGATGGAAATTGAATGTGGGAGCGAGCCTGCTCGCGATGGCGGTAGCTCAGTCAAATGGATGCCAGGTTTTCCGGCCTCATCGCGAGCAGGCTCGCTCCCACAGGAGATCGCGGCCTTTAATAAGAAACAGGTCGGCTACCAGGCCGCCTCGGAGAACCCTAAGCAGCCGTTACCGCAGAAACGGATATGCGCACCACCCGCTTGGAAAAAGGCGATTAGACTTTTCAAAAAAAAACGGCGCTTTTCATTTCTGAAACAAGCGCCGTTTTTCCCAAGTGAACAGTATTACGCCAACAGGCGGCTTTCCCGATAAATGATCAAAGCAGAAAGATAGTCGCCAAACCCAGGAAAATGAAGAACCCGCCACTGTCGGTCACCGCGGTAATCATGACGCTGGCACCCATGGCAGGATCACGTCCCATACGGGCCAACGTCATGGGGATCAATACCCCCATCAATGCCGCCAGCAGCAGGTTGAGTGTCATCGCGGCCGTCATGACCACCCCCAGCGACCAGCTGCCATAAAGCAGATAAGCCACCACACCGATCACGCCACCCCAGATCACGCCGTTGATCAAGGAGACAGCCAGCTCCTTGCGCATCAACCGCGAGGTATTGCCGGTGCTGACCTGGTCCAGCGCCATGGCACGGACAATCATGGTGATGGTCTGGTTACCGGAGTTGCCACCGATGCCAGCGACGATGGGCATCAGCGCCGCAAGCGCCACCAGCTTCTCGATGGAGCCTTCGAACAGGCCGATGACCCGGGAAGCCACGAACGCCGTGATCAGGTTGATCGCCAGCCAGGCCCAGCGGTTACGCAGGGACTTCCAGACCGAGGCGAAGATGTCTTCCTCTTCGCGCAGACCGGCCATGTTGAGGACTTCGCTTTCGCTTTCCTCACGAATCAAGTCGACCATTTCATCGATGGTCAAACGGCCGATCAGCTTGCCGTTCTTGTCGACCACCGGTGCGGAAATCAAGTCATAACGTTCGAATGCCTGGGCCGCATCGTAGGCGTCTTCGTCCGGGTGAAAGCTCACCGGGTCGCTGGCCATGACCTCGGCGACCTGCTTTTCCGGGTCGTTGACGAGCAGGCGCTTGATGGGCAGCACGCCCTTGAGCACGCCGTCATAGTCGACCACGAATAGCTTGTCGGTATGGCCGGGCAGCTCCTTGAGACGGCGCAGGTAACGCAAGACCACTTCAAGGCTGACGTCCTCGCGGATCGTCACCATCTCGAAGTCCATCAACGCACCGACCTGCTCCTCGTCATAGGACAGCGCCGAGCGCACACGCTCACGCTGCTGGCCGTCGAGGGCTTCCATCAGTTCGTGGACAACATCCCGTGGCAGTTCGGGCGCCAGGTCGGCGAGTTCGTCGGCGTCCATCTCCTTGGCCGCCGCCAGCAACTCGTGATCGTCCATGTCGGCGATCAGGGTTTCCCGAACCGAGTCCGACACTTCGAGCAGGATGTCACCGTCGCGGTCAGCCTTGACCAACTGCCAGACCGTCAGGCGCTCTTCCAGTGGCAGGGCTTCAAGAATGTAGGCGACGTCGGCGGAGTGCAGGTCATCGAGCTTGCGTTGCAGCTCGACGAGGTTCTGCCGGTGGACCAGGTTCTCGACCCGGTCATGATTCGGGCCTTCCTGGCGATGCGTCAGGTCTTCGACGACCCGCTGGCGCTGCAGCAGCTCAACGACTTGAGCGAGGCGATCCTGAAGGCTTTCCTGCGTTTTTTTTACTTCTACTTGGGTCATAGGCGAACTCCACTCCCAGCAGTGGAGCACGCCGGAAGGATCAATCAGTTAATTCATGATTGGCAAAACTAGATATTGAGTAACTACTGGGTAAGTCCATGGAGATATTCCAAAGCCCCGGCGGGGCTGACGGGCGCAATCATACACCGCTTGACGCTTTAAAACGCTAAAAAATCATGGCAAGAACAAGCGCTTGCGAGACAAACCTGAACACAGGCTGAACCATCCCCTTACGACGACTTATCCAGAAAAGAAAACACACGCGCCGATAGGAATGCAGCGACTACCCTTTTCTCCTGCACCGTCAAGGAGGACGACCGGATGCCTGTCAGCCACTACCTGTTCCTGCTCGCCGCCCTGCCCTGCCTGCCGTTGTGGGCAGCCGGGCAGACCGTGCACCGCTGCGAAAGTCTTGCGGGGCACGTGACGTTCACCACCTTGAGCTGCGGCCCGGGAGAAGCCCTGTCGCTGCAGCAGATCCACCCGTACAGCCCTGGCACGAGCGAGCCGACGACCGAAGCGATGCTGCCCGAAGCGGAGCGCCGACAAACATCCAGCAACACAACCGCCCGCAAGGAACCGACCGTGGTTGGCCAGTTCCAGGACCGCTGCGGGAACCTCATCGATGCCAGGCAACGGCGCGATGCCATCCTGGAACGACGCATCGTCGTCGGCATGAGCCAACAAGACGTAGAGAGCGCCTTGGGCAAGCCAGATTCGATCAAAGTCAGGAATTCGAGCACACGCTATACCTACAAGGCGAAGAAAGGTCGCAGCGCCGAGGTTGTGTTCGATGAGAAGGGGTGCGTAAAAGGCAAATCGTAGACAGCAAAAAGCCCGCGTTAAACGCGGGCTTTTTGGTGTTTGGTGCACTCGACAGGATTCGAACCTGTGACCGCTCGGTTCGTAGCCGAGTACTCTATCCAGCTGAGCTACGAGTGCAAGTTGTGGTTTTATACCAGATCACAACTGGTTGAAGCCAAGTTATTTGCATTGCTGCAAACGACTCTTAAATGGTGCACTCGACAGGATTCGAACCTGTGACCGCTCGGTTCGTAGCCGAGTACTCTATCCAGCTGAGCTACGAGTGCATTTGTTGCCGCGCATTATAGGTCGTCAACTCCTTTTGTAAAGCGCTTTTTTCAGTAATTTCAACCACTTACTGATAAAGCCAGGTTCTGACGCACTAAACGAATAATGGCGGAGAACGGGGGATTCGAACCCCCGACACCCTTTTGAGGTGTACTCCCTTAGCAGGGGAGCGCCTTCGGCCACTCGGCCAGCTCTCCGCAACACGGGGCGTATATTAACCACCTTCATCCCCGTTTGCAAACATAAAAATCGATAAAAATTAATGGCTTGGTTCGTCGTCCTTCTCTTTCTTGATACGCAGGTAGATTTCCTCCCGGTGTACAGCGACCTCTTTCGGGGCATTGACGCCGATACGCACTTGGTTTCCTTTGACGCCGAGCACGGTCACGGTGATTTCGCCATCGCCAATAATCAGGCTTTCTGCACACCGACGGGTCAGAATCAGCATACCTTTCTCCTCACGCAATTCACTTAAGGGACAACAGTCTGCAAAAAAAAGGCATTGGACCTACAACCGAAACGGTCGAAGCCTACAGGCCTAGTATTGACCAGCGCGGGCAAAAGAACAGTTTTGAGACGCGCCATTCAGAAAAACAAAGGGCGCGGTCCAGCCGCGCCCTCAAGACAACGCTTTATTCGCCCTGTTGGACAGCAGCGTCGAGTTCGAAAGCCGTGTGCAGGGCGCGCACGGCCAGTTCCAGGTACTTCTCTTCGATGACCACGGAAACCTTGATTTCCGAGGTAGAGATCATCTGGATGTTGATGCTTTCCTTGGCCAGGGATTCGAACATGCGGCTGGCCACGCCCGCGTGGGAACGCATGCCGACACCAACGATCGAGACCTTGGCGATCTTGGTATCGCCCACCACTTCCCGGGCACCGATCTCGCCAGCGGTCTTTTTCAGGATCGCTTCGGCAGACTGGTAGTCGTTGCGGTGCACGGTGAAGGTGAAGTCTGTGGTGTTATCGTGCGAAACGTTCTGCACGATCATGTCGACTTCGATGTTCGCGGCGCTGATCGGGCCGAGAATCTTGAACGCCACGCCGGGGGTGTCTGGCACGCCACGGATGGTCAGCTTGGCTTCATCGCGGTTGAAAGCGATGCCGGAAATGATCGGCTGTTCCATGGATTCCTCTTCATCGATAGTAATGAGGGTGCCCGGACCCTCTTTGAAGCTGTGCAGAACGCGCAGCGGAACGTTGTACTTGCCGGCGAATTCAACCGCCCGGATCTGCAACACCTTCGAGCCGAGACTGGCCATTTCCAGCATTTCTTCGAACGTGATCTTGTCCAGGCGCTGGGCCACAGGCACGACCCGTGGGTCGGTGGTGTAGACACCGTCCACATCGGTGTAGATCTGGCATTCGTCAGCCTTGAGAGCCGCTGCCAGCGCCACGCCGGTGGTGTCGGAACCGCCACGGCCGAGGGTGGTGATGTTGCCCTGCTCGTCCACGCCCTGGAAACCAGCGACGACCACGACACGGCCAGCCTTCAGGTCACCGCGAATCTTCTGGTCGTCGATCTGCAGGATACGCGCTTTGTTGTGCGCGCTGTCCGTCAGGATGCGCACCTGGTTGCCGGTGTAGGACACCGCCGGCACACCACGCTTGATCAGCGCCATGGCCAGCAAGGCGATGGTCACCTGCTCGCCAGTGGAAACGATCACGTCCAGCTCGCGGGGAACCGGTTGCTGGTCGCCGCTGATTTGCTTGGCCAGATCGATCAGACGGTTGGTCTCGCCGCTCATGGCCGACAGCACAACCACCAGGTCATCGCCCGCTTCACGGAATTTCTTAACCTTGTCGGCGACTTGTTCGATTCTCTCGACAGTGCCGACCGAGGTGCCTCCAAATTTCTGTACGATCAAAGCCATTTCAAAGCCGCCTCTGCCCATGAAGGGCGCCCAATAATTCAATCAGCAGCGCGCGGGCTCGTCACTAGACCACGAGCCCGCGACGCCGCCTTAAATACCCTGCTCTACAAATGCAACGGTCTGGGCCAGTGCCGCGTCCAGTGCGCCGATGTCGGTACCACCGCCTTGCGCCATGTCCGGACGACCACCGCCCTTGCCGCCCACTGCCGCGGCGGCCTGCTTCATCAAATCACCGGCTTTGAGTTGGCCAGTCAGGTCTTTGGTCACGCCTGCGACGAGAACGACCTTTTCCTCATGGACACTGCCGAGCAGGATCACTGCGCGGCCGAGTTTGTTTTTCAGTTGATCGACCAGCGCCAACAGCGCCTTGCCATCCTGGCCGTCCAGACGCACGGCCAGCACCTTCACGCCCTTGACGTCCACGGCCTGGGCCGACAGATCGTCGCCCGCGGCGCTGGCGGCCTTGGCCTGCAACTGCTCGAGTTGCTTTTCCAGCAGGCGGTTGCGTTCCAGCACAGCCGACAGCTTGTCGATCAGGTTGTCGCGGCTGCCCTTGATCAGGGTGGCCGCTTCCTTGAGTTGTTCTTCGGCCGCGTTGAGGTACGCCAGGGCCGCAGCGCCGGTAACCGCTTCGATCCGGCGCACGCCGGAGGCCACGCCGCCTTCGCTGATGATTTTCATCAGGCCGATGTCGCCGGTCCGGTTGGCGTGAATGCCACCGCACAGCTCAACGGAGAAGTCGCCCATGCTCAGCACACGCACGCTGTCGCCGTATTTCTCGCCGAACAACGCCATCGCGCCCTTGCGCTTGGCGGTTTCGATGTCGGTTTCTTCGGTTTCCACCGGGGAATTCTTGCGAATCTCGGCGTTGACGATGTCTTCCAGCGCCTTGATCTGCTCAGGTTTGATGGCTTCAAAATGGCTGAAGTCAAAGCGCAGGCGCTGACTGTCCACCAACGAGCCCTTCTGCTGGACATGCTCGCCCAGCACCTGGCGCAACGCTGCGTGCAGCAAGTGCGTGGCGGAGTGGTTCAGCGATGTCGCGTGACGAACCTCGGCATCGACATGGGCCGCCACGGGAGCGGCGATCATCAAGCTGCCCGACGCCAGCACGCCGTGGTGCAGGAAAGCACCACCGGTCTTGGTGGTGTCACGCACGTCGAAACGCGAGCTGCCCGCTTGCAGGTAACCGCTGTCGCCGATCTGGCCGCCGGATTCGGCGTAGAACGGCGTCTTGTCCAACACGATCACGCCTTCCTGGCCTTCGCTCAGGATGTCCACCGACTGCCCATCCTTATAGATGGCAACGATCTTGGCCGAACCGGTGGTGCCGGCATAACCGGTGAACTCGGTGGCCACGTCAACCTTGACCAGGCTGTTGTAGTCCATGCCGAAGGAGCTGGCGGAACGCGCGCGCACCCGCTGGGCTTCCATCTCGCGCTCGAAACCATCCTCGTCGAGGGTCAGGTTGCGTTCGCGGGCGATGTCGCCAGTCAGGTCCATCGGGAAACCGTAGGTGTCGTACAGCTTGAACACCACGTCGCCCGGGACCACGTTGCCCTTGAGTTCGGCCAGGTCCTGCTCGAGGATCTTCAGGCCTTGCTCCAGGGTCTTGGCGAATTGTTCTTCTTCTGCCTTGAGCACGCGCTCGATGTGCGCCTGCTGGGATTTGAGTTCCGGGAAGGCTTCGCCCATCTCGGCCACCAACGCTCCGACGATCTGATAGAAGAAGCTGCCCTTGGCGCCCAGCTTGTTGCCGTGACGGCAGGCGCGACGGATGATCCGGCGCAGCACATAACCGCGGCCTTCGTTGGAAGGCAGTACACCGTCGGCAATCAGGAAACCGCAGGAACGGATGTGGTCAGCGACGACTTTCAGCGAAGCCTGGTTGTCGTTGGTGCAACCGATGGCCTTGGCCGACGCGCTCAGCAGGCTCTGGAACAGGTCGATCTCGTAGTTGGAATGAACGTGCTGCAGCACCGCACTGATCCGCTCCAGGCCCATGCCGGTGTCCACCGACGGCGCTGGCAGCGGATGCAACACGCCATCGGCGGTGCGGTTGAACTGCATGAACACGTTGTTCCAGATCTCGATGTAGCGGTCGCCGTCTTCTTCCGGCGAGCCGGGTGGGCCGCCCCAGATGTCGGCGCCGTGATCGTAGAAAATCTCGGTGCAAGGACCGCATGGGCCGGTGTCACCCATGGTCCAGAAGTTATCGGAGGCGTAAGGCGCGCCTTTGTTGTCGCCGATACGCACCATGCGCTCTGCCGGGACACCGACCTCTTTGGTCCAGATGTCATAGGCTTCGTCGTCAGTGGCGTAGACCGTTACCCAGAGCTTCTCCTTGGGCAGGTTCAGCCACTTGTCGGAGGTCAGGAAGGTCCAGGCGAAGGTGATGGCGTCGCGCTTGAAATAATCACCGAAGCTGAAGTTACCCAGCATTTCGAAGAAGGTGTGGTGACGTGCGGTATAGCCGACGTTTTCCAGGTCGTTGTGCTTGCCGCCGGCACGCACGCACTTCTGGCTGCTCACTGCACGGGTGTAGGCACGTTTTTCCTGGCCCAGGAAGCAGTCCTTGAACTGGTTCATCCCCGCGTTGGTGAACAGCAGGGTCGGGTCGTTGCCCGGAATCAAAGAGCTGGAGGCTACTCGAGTGTGGCCTTGCTCTTCGAAGAAGCGAAGGAAGGCTTCACGGATTTCTGCGCTTTTCATTAGGTTCTTCCACGGAGGCTGCGGCCAAAGGCCTGTGCAAAACGTCAACAGACGAAGCAACGGCAAAGGGCCGCATTATATCGGCCCCGCGCGTGGGGTACAGCGTGTTTATGCAATAGAAACTGTCAATTGCCCCGATTGGCGGGTCATTGATGGGAAAATTCGACGAAAGTGGCGACCACCTGGTCGATTTGCGCCGCGCTCACGTCCATGTGCGTCACCATTCGCAAGCGTGGCGCCGCGCTGAGCTTGACGCCCCGCTCATCGGCAAACGCCTTGATCGCCTCGGCCCGCTCGCCCATCTGCACGTAGACCATGTTGGTCTGCACCGGCTCGACCTCGTAGCCCGCCGCGCGCAAGCCCTCGGCAAGCCGCTGGGCATTGGCGTGATCATCGGCCAGGCGCTGGACGTTATGGTCCAGGGCATACAGCCCCGCCGCCGCGAGAATCCCGGCCTGGCGCATGCCGCCACCGACCATCTTGCGCAGCCGGCGCGCCTTGCCGATCAGCTCGACGCTGCCGCACAGGACCGAGCCCACCGGCGCGCCAAGGCCCTTGGACAGGCACACCGACACCGAATCGAAATGTTGCGTGATCTGCCGGGCATCGACATTCAACTTGACCGCGGCGTTGTACAACCGCGCCCCGTCCAGGTGCAGCGCCAGGCCATGTTCCTGGGTGAAACGCCGGGCCCGAGCCAGGTATTCCAGCGGCAGCACCTTGCCCTGCATGGTGTTTTCCAAGGCCAGCAGGCGGGTGCGGGCAAAGTGGAAGTCATCGGGCTTGATCGCCGCGGCGACGTGCGCCAGGTCCAGGGAACCGTCCGCCTGTACTTCGAGAGGCTGAGGCTGGATCGAACCAAGCACCGCCGCACCGCCACCTTCGTACTTGTAGGTGTGGGCCTGCTGGCCGACGATGTATTCATCGCCACGCTCGCAGTGGGCCATCAACCCCAACAGGTTGCTCATGGTGCCCGTGGGCACGAACAGCGCCGCGGCGAAACCCAGGCGTTCGGCCAGTTCGGCTTCGAGGCGATTGACGGTCGGGTCTTCGCCATACACATCGTCGCCGGTCGGCGCACCGGCCATGGCATCGAGCATGCCGGCGGAAGGTTGGGTGACCGTGTCGCTGCGAAGATCGATAACACTCATGAATCTGGCCTCGGGTGCTGTTGGGGGAATTCCCTTTCGAAGGACAATTACTGCGGGCATGGGCAAGAATAATCAAGCCCGGTCGAAGTAATTTCCGTGGCGAGGGAGCTTGCTCCCGCTGGACTGCGAAGCAGGCCCATCTTTTGCGGCTGCTTCGCAGCCGAGCGGGAGCAAGCTCCCTCGCCACAATGTGTGCTCAAGGCTTCCAAGTCATGCACTGCACCGGAATATGTGTTAAAAATCGTCCGCCGTTACAAAATGTGGCGGCAAAACGTTCTCAGGGCGGGGTGCAACTCCCCACCGGCGGTAATTGCGCGCAATGCGCATAGCCCGCGAGCGCTTGGCGGTACATCACTGTTGGGGTGTAGCGACAAGGTCAGCAGACCCGGTGTGATTCCGGGGCCGACGGTCATAGTCCGGATGAAGAGAGAACGGGATCGACACCCAAGGGCCGACTGCGACTCCGTGCGCGGCGTACCCTCGAATCCCCTTCGATTCATGACGCCCTGTTTTTCACACAAACAGGAACCAGAACATGCAACCCACTGCAATCGACAGCAAAAGCAAAAGTCATCCGGGCGAGCGCGTCGCGTTTATCCAGGCCTGCTGGCACAAGGAAATTGTCGACCAGAGCCGGAAAGGCTTCGTCGCCGAAATGATCCTCCAGGGTTACCAGGAAAGTGATATCGACTTCTTCGAAGTCGGCGGCGCCTTCGAGATCCCGCTGCACGCCAAGCTGCTGGCCAAGTCAGGCCGCTACGCCGGCATCGTCGCCGCCGGCCTGGTGGTGGACGGTGGTATCTACCGCCACGAGTTCGTCGCCCAATCGGTCATCAGTGGCCTGATGCAGGTGCAACTGGAAACCGAAGTGCCGGTGTTCTCGGTCGTGCTCACGCCGCATCACTTCCATGCCGGGGACGAACACCAGAAGTTCTTCTTCGAGCATTTCGTGCACAAGGGCCAGGAAGCGGCGAAGACCTGCGCCGATACCTTGCACAAGACCCGGGCGTTGCGTCGCAGTGAACAGCGAGCGGTAGCGGTGTAAAAGCGGCTAAAAAACCTGTGGGAGCGGGCTTGCTCGCGAATGCGGTGTGTCAGTTAACAAATATATTGCCTGACACATCGCATTCGCGAGCAAGCCCGCTCCCACACTGGAATGAGGTGGGTTTTAGACCAGGCTTTCGTCCGTCGTCGGCACGATCAGAATGCCAGCCCGCAAGCCATTCTTGACCTTGGGGTTCGGGAAGATGATCCGCGCGCCCTCCTCTTCGATCACCCAGCGGGTCTGGGCGATGTCTTCGGCCAGCACATAGCCTTTTTCAAGTTCGGAGAAGTTCTCGACATCCGCCGGCAGGTTAAGGCGGAAACTGTCGCTGTGCTTGATGATTTCCCGGGCCACGCTGAACAGCTGGAGGCCATCGAGGCCCTCGTCCAACTCCGGCTCGTTGCCTTCGATGATCTGGTGCAGGCCAGTTTCCAGCAGGCTGACGTTGACCCCGTCGTTCTGCCCGAATGGCCGGGCCTTACCCAGCTCCAAGGTGAAGGATTCGGCACCGAGCTGATCGTAGGTATAGGCACTGAACACGATGGACGGCTTGTTCTGCAGCAGCACCGCTTCCATGCCCGCGGCACGCAGGCGCGCCAGTTCCCGGCGTGAATGCTGGCGACCTTCTTTCCATGGATAGAGGGCGAACTGCTCGATTTTCGAGCCACGAATCGCAGTGTGCAGGTCGTAATGCAAGCGACTGCGCTCCGGCCGGCTGAAGAAACTGGCGGCCAGCCGCTCCAGCTCACAGGCCCGCAGCGCTTCAGGACCACCGCTCAACTCATGGCGACCATTGAACAGCCGGTTGACGTCCTGTTCGACGAAACGCTCACCGCGCCGGATGGCCTCGGGGTTGCCGAACAGGAACAGAATGCGTGCCCGGGGTTTCAGGTCACCACGGGCAATATCATGCAGCAGGCGGTCGAGCAATTCGATCGGCGCGGTTTCGTTGCCGTGGATGCCGGCCGACAGCAGCAGGTCCAGGCCGTTGTCCCAGGCTTCGGGCGGCTTGACCTCCAGCGCGCCCTCGCTCAACCAGCGCATCCGTACGCCTTCGACAGTCAGTTGAGTCTTCTCCGCCGGTTCACGGCCGGCGAGGGTCAGTTCAAGCAGTTTGCCGAGGGCGAGCATAGCGCGGTTTCCTTAATGGTCGTGGCCGCAATCCGGGCCATGGACATGGTCATCGTCGCCGACGTCCGCCGGTTCCATTTCCAGTTGCAGGCTGACCAGGTTGGTCGCCAATGGACGCAACAACAGGTTGGCGTATTCCTCGTCCCCTTCCTCGACGTCAACGCCGATCAGCAGCTGACCGCGGCCATCCTGCTGGATCCACAATTCCTTGCCTTGCCACATCACCGCGACGCGGGTGCAGGAGGTTTCCAGTTGGGTGCCGTCGGTGTCTTCAAGGATCAGCTGCAGGGTATCGCTCATGTCTTTACATTCTCGTCTGGGGATAAGGCAACGCGCCCTGCTTTGACTGTAGTCAGGTCGCGCGCGCTTTCAATTGATCTGGAAAGGATAAACCGCGCCAAGTTTAAGGATTTGTGTCAGTTCATCCAGTGCCCCGCGGCATTCGAGCAGCAACTGCGGGTCTGCCAGGTCATTCTCGGTCATGCGGTCGCGGTAGTGACGCTCGACCCATTGGGTCAGCGACTCGTACAGCGGCGCTGTCATGATAACCCCTGGGTTGACGGCCGCCAGTTCGGTTTCGTTCAGCGCTACGCGCAACCTCAGGCAAGCGGGGCCGCCGCCGTTCTGCATGCTTTGCTTGAGGTCGAAGACCTTCACTTCGCGGATAACGCCGCCAGCGCCCGTCAGGCCTTGCAAGTATTGCCAGACGCGTTCGTTGCCACGGCATTCTTCCGGCACGATCAATAGCATCGAGCCGTCGGGGCGCGACAGCAACTGGCTATTGAACAGGTAGGAACGAACCGCATCATCGACGGTGACCGCCGAACGCGGTACGCACACCGATTGAAATTTCCCACCGACCTTGGCGAGTTTGCTGCTCAATTCGGCCAACATCTTGTCGGTCTCGAGAAACGCGTCCTCGTGATAGAACAGCACTTCGCCATTGCCCACGGCGATCACGTCGTTGTGGAACACGCCTTGGTCGATCACCGACGGATTCTGTTGCGCGTAGACCACGCCCTCCTCCCGCAGACCGTGCAGGCGCGCAACCGCCTGGGAGGCTTCGAGGGTCTGGCGTGCCGGGTACTTCTGCGGTGCGGGGTAACGGGTGTCGAAGGCACTGCGACCGAAGACGAAGAATTCGACGCCGGCCTCGCCGTAGGCGCGGCAGAAACGGGTGTGGTTGGCCGCGCCTTCATCACCGAACTGCGCCACCGCCGGCAACGCGGCGTGATGGGCGAAGTGTTGTGGGTTGGCGAACATCGCCCCCAGCACGCGGCTGGTGGTCGGATGCTCGATGCTGCGGTGGTATTTGCAGTTCAGGTTGGCGGCGGTGAAGTGCACGCGGCCATCAGCGGTGTCGGCGCTCGGGCTGACCGTGGCGGCGTTGGCCACCCACATGCTTGAGGCCGAGCAACTGGCGACCAACAGTGGCATCGCTTCTTTCGCGGCCTGCTGGATGACTTGGGCATCGCTGCCGGCAAAGCCCAGCCGGCGCAGGGCCGCCACGTCCGGGCGCTCCTGGGGCGCCAGCACGCCTTGCTGGAAACCCATGTCCATCAGCGCTTTCATTTTCGCCAGGCCCTGCAACGCCGCTTCCTTGGGGTTGGAAGACTGCTGGCTGTTGCTCTGGGAGGCGACGTTGCCGTACGAGAGCCCGCCGTAGTTATGGGTCGGCCCCACTAGACCGTCAAAGTTGACTTCATAGGATTTCATCAGCGAGGCTCCACGAGAATCTGTTTTTATAGGCATCAGTAAAGACCGCGGCGCGGCCTTCGCGAGCAGGCTCGCTCCCACAAGGACTGTGTAAATCCCTGTGGGAGCGAGCCTGCTCGCGAAAAGGGCTACACCATTCGCACGCCAGGCGTCAGGCTCGCCGGCATGACCAGGCTCGGTGTCTCCAGGGAAGCCACCGGATAAGCGCAATAATCCGCCGCGTAATAAGCGCTGGCGCGATGGTTGCCCGAGGCACCGACGCCGCCGAACGGCGCGCTGCTGGCGGCGCCGGTCAGCTGTTTGTTCCAGTTGACGATACCGGCGCGGCTTTGCAGCCAGAACTGTTGGTAACGGTCCTGGGAATCGGACAGCAAGCCGGCGGCCAGGCCATATTGCGTGTTGTTGGCTTCGGTAATCGCTGCGGGGAAATCCTTGTAGCGGATCACTTGCAGCAACGGCCCGAACAACTCTTCGTCGGGACGCTCGGCCACGGCCGTCACGTCCAGGATACCCGGCGTCAGCAAGGCCGCCTGGGCCTGCGGCTGAGTCATGGCCAACAGCGGCACGGCGCCTTTGCCCAGCAAATGGTTTTGCGCATCCATCAGCGCCTTGGCCGCGCCCAGGGAAATCACCGAGCCCATGAACGGTGCCGGTTGCTGGTCGAAGGCACCCACTTCAAGGGTCGAGCTGACCGCCACCAGGCGCGCCAGCAAGGCATCGCCCCAGGCACCTTCCGGCACCAGCAGGCGGCGCGCACACGTGCAGCGCTGCCCGGCGGAAATGAAGGCGGATTGGATAATGGTGTAGACCGCAGCATCGACGTCCGCCACCTCATCCACCACCAGTGGGTTGTTACCGCCCATTTCCAGCGCGAGGATCTTGTCCGGACGCCCGGAAAACTGTTGGTGCAGCAAGTTCCCGGTGCGGCTGGAGCCGGTGAAGAACAGCCCGTCGATGCCCGGGTTCGCCGCCAGGGCGATACCGGTTTCCCGCGCGCCTTGCAGCAGGTTCAGCACGCCCGCCGGCAAACCCGCCTCGACCCAGCACTTGACCGTCAGCTCGGCGACTTTCGGCGTCAGCTCGCTCGGCTTGAACAACACGCAGTTGCCGGCCAGCAGCGCAGGCACGATGTGGCCATTGGGCAAATGGCCAGGGAAGTTGTAAGGGCCGAACACCGCCACCACACCGTGGGGTTTGTGGCGCAGCACGGCGGTGGCGTCGCCCAGGGGGCCGCTCTTCTCGCCGGTCCGCTCGCGGTAGCTCTGCACCGAAATGGCGACTTTGTTGACCATGCTGGTCACCTCGGTCGCCGCTTCCCACAACGGCTTGCCGGTTTCTTCACCGATGCACCGGGCCAGTTCGTCAGCATGGCTTTTCAGGGAAGCGGCAAAGGCCTCCAGCACCTGGATGCGTTCATCCAGCGAGCGGCGGGCCCAGTCCGGGAACGCCTGGCGCGCGGCCTGCACCGCCGATTCCACCTGCGCCGCGGTGGCGCCGTTGCCCGACCACAACACCTGCTGGGTGACTGGGTTCAACGACTCGAAGAGGTCGCCCTGGCCTTCCAGCCAGCTACCTGCGATGTACAACGACTTCATCATTTCGACTCCCGGGCAGCAGACAACGCGACGGCACGCACCTGGTCGCCGGCGTTGAGTTGAAGACGTTTGGCGGTCAGCGGATCGACCACCAGTGTGCCTGCGGCAAAGCGCGCCGGTGCCGCGGTGATGCGGCAGTCTTCGCGCTTGCGGTTATGGATGAGGAACGGCGTGGCGTCATCCCCCGGCGTGCCGATGGCCAGCACCAGCGCCTGGCTGTCGCGAATCGCGCGGATCTTGCCGGTTTCGCATTCCACCGCCGGGCCGGCGTCGAAGATGTCGACGTAACCCTGGTAGCTGAAACCTTCGCTCTTGAGCATCGACAAGGCCGGTTCGGTGTCCGGATGAACCTGGCCAATCACGGCCCGGGCATCTTCGGACAAGAAGCAGGTATACAGCGGGAACTTGGGCATCAGCTCGGCGATGAACGCCTTGTTGCCAACGCCCGTCAGGTAATCGGCCTGGCTGAATTCCATCTTGAAGAAATGCCGGCCCAGGCTTTCCCAGAACGGTGAACGCCCATTGTCGTCGGACATGCCGCGCATCTCGGCGATGATCTTGTTGCCGAACAACTGCGGGAATTCAGCGATGAACAACAGCCGCGCCTTGGCCAGCATCCGGCCGTTGAGGCCATTGCGGAAGTCGGCGTGGAGGAACAGCGAGCACAGCTCGGAATTGCCGGTCAGGTCGTTGGCCAGGAACAACGTCGGGATTTCCCGATAGATGTTCAACTCCTGGGACGCACTGACCGTCAGGCCGACCCGGAAGTTGTACCAGGGCTCACGCAATCCCACGGCGCCGGCGATGGCGGAAATGCCCACCACGCGACCGTCATCGTCTTCGAGCACGAACAGGTAGTCCGCGTCACCACGCCCGGCTTCGCCGCGAAAGGTCTTCTCGGCCCAGCCGACCCGATGGGCCAGGCGCTCTTCGTTGGCCGGCAAGGTAGTCAGGCCGGTGCCCGTGCTGCGGGCCAGGGCGATCAGAGCGGGTAAGTCGCTGCTGCGTACGGGACGAACGATCATGCTATCTCCTCAGACGGGCCGCTCTCGCCACCCGCGAAACTCAGCTGTAAAGCGTTATACCGCTACCAAACGTACGCTGGCGCCTTCGCCAACGCCCAAGGCTTCGGCCGCTTCCATGTCCAGCGTTACAGGCTTGCCTGGCGCGTAGTCGAGCTCGAGCAGCACGGCGCGGTAATCCTGCAATTGGGCATTGGCCACCAGGTATTGGCGGCCGGCACCCTTGACCGGTTCGCCGATCTTGACCGGCACCACGCGGCTCTGGGCAATCGAACGGATGCCCGAGACGCGGGCATGCAGGGTCGGGCCACCGTCGAAGATGTCGATGTAGTGATCGGTCTCGAAACCCTCGCGCATCAGGATGTCGAAGGTGATCTGCGCCCGCGGATGGACCTGGCCCATGGCTTCCTGGGCAGCGTCCGGCAACAGCGGCACGTAGATCGGGTAATGGGGCATCAGCTCGGCGAGAAAGGTACGGCTTTTCAGCCCGCACAAACGCTCGGCGGCGGCGTAGTTGAGGTCGAAAAAGTTGCGGCCGATGGCGTCCCAGAACGGCGAGTCGCCATTCTCATCGCTGTAGCCGACGATCTCGGTCACCACCGAATCGGCGAACCGCTCCGGATGGCTGGCGACGAACAACAGCCGCCCGCGGGAATTGAGTTCCGACCACGGCGAACCCACCAATTCCGGCACCACGTAGAAACTGGTCAACAGGCTGTTGCCGGTCAGGTCGTGGCATTGGGAGAGTACGTGGATCTTGTTGTGGATCTTCAGCTCACGGGACGCGTGAACGAAGGTCTCGTTGCGAAAGCTGTAGAACGGTTCGGAATAACCGGCCGAAGCGACAATGGCCGAACAGCCGGCCAGCTTGCCGGTCGCGGTGTCTTCGAGGACGAAGAAATAGCTCTCTTCGCCGTTGAAGCTGACTTCGGCGGCAAACGAGGCTTCGCTGGCGGCGATCTTGTCGCTCAGGCGTTCAACGTCATCCGGCAAGGAGGTGACACCGATCGGACTGTCCGCAGCCAGACGCTGTACCTCGCCCAGATCAGCCATTTGCGCGGGGCGCATCACCAGCATGGTGTCACTCCTTAACTTGAAATAAACGGTTCGACCAAAGGGTCGATACACAGAAAAAAATACTCAGTGTGGGAGCGGGCTTGCTCGCGAAGGCGGTTTGTCAGTCAACATTTGCGTTGAATGTGATGGCCTCTTCGCGAGCAAGCCCGCTCCCACACCAGAGCCGGTTCAGCCTGATGGATCAGGCTTGCGTCAGCTTCGCCGCAGCCCGCTCGAAGCGGTCCAGGCCGGCGTCGATGTCGGCGTCTTCCACCACCAGGCTCGGGGCGAAGCGAATCACGTCCGGGCCGGCTTGGAGGATCATCAGGCCTTCCTGTTCGGCGGCGTTGAAAATGTCCTTGGCCTTGCCTTTCCAGGCGTCGTTCAGCACGCAACCGATCAGCAGGCCCAGGCCACGCACCTGGGTGAACAGACCGTATTTCTCGCCGATCTGCTCCAGGCGCGCCTTGAATTTGTTGTGCTTGGTCTTGACGCCACCGAGCACTTCAGGGGTATTGATCACGTCGATCACCGCCTCGGCCACCGCACACGCGAGCGGGTTGCCGCCGTAGGTGGTGCCGTGGGTGCCGACGACCAGGTGCTTGGCCAGCGCTTCGGTGGTGAGCATCGCCGCGATCGGGAAACCACCGCCCAGGCTCTTGGCGCTGGTGAGGATGTCCGGGACCACGCCGTAATGCATGTAGGCGAACAGATGGCCGCTGCGGCCCATGCCGGTTTGCACTTCGTCAAAGACCAGCAGCGCATCGTGGGCATCGCACAGGTCGCGGGCGCCTTGCAGGTAGGCCTGCTCGGCCGGCAGCACACCGCCCTCGCCCTGGATCGGTTCCAGCACAACGGCACAGGTCTTGTCGGAGATGGCGGCTTTCAAAGCAGCCAGGTCGTTATAAGGAACGTGGGTAATGCCGGTAATTTTAGGCCCGAAACCGTCGGAGTACTTCGATTGCCCGCCGACGTTGACGGTGAACAGGGTGCGACCGTGGAAGCTATTGAGCGCGGCGATGATTTCGTATTTTTCGCTGCCGAAACGATCGAACGCAACGCGACGGGCCAGCTTGAAGGCGGCCTCGTTGGCTTCGGCGCCGGAGTTGCAGAAGAACGCGCGCTCGGCGAAGGTCGCGTTGACCAGTTTGTGAGCCAGGCGCAGGGCCGGTTCGTTGGTGAAAACGTTGGAGACGTGCCACAGCTTGTTGGCCTGCTCGGTCAGTGCACCGACCAGCGCCGGGTGGGCATGGCCCAGTACGTTGACTGCGATACCGCCAGCAAAGTCGATCAGCTCGCGACCGGATTGGTCCCATACGCGGGAACCGGCACCACGCACAGGAATGAAGGCAGCAGGTGCATAGTTGGGAACCATAACCTGGTCGAAATCGGCGCGTTGTACCGCGGCTTGCTCAACGGACATCGGAGTCTCCTGATGAGGAACACCCGCCTGGAACTGGCGAGCTTGGTAAGGATTGTAAGGACAGTTTTCAGCCCGGCCTTGCCGCCAAGCGACAACTTCTTATAGCGCCAACCCACGTTTTGCGCGGGTTTACGGCAATGCGACAAATAGCGTCGCAAAGGCGCAGTTTAAACGTTGCCGGTGTATTTGAGGGGCCTGCATTCACATTTGCGCTGCCAGACACAAAACACCTGTGGGAGCGAGCCTGCTCGCGATGGCGGAGTGTCAGCCACCTTCAGCATTGGCTGACACTGCGCCAT
>NZ_JABWRA010000070.1:0-25537 GCF_014268705.1 Pseudomonas sp. SWRI179
ATTTCCCTGGCCGCCGCAAATCCCCTGTGGGAGCGAGCCTGCTCGCGAATTCGGTGGGTCAGCTTGCATCAATGTTGAATGTGCCGACGCCATCGCGAGCAAGCCCGCTCCCACACTTGTTCGGTGGTGTTCATAAGTACTGTGTGCAACACAAAACCCTGTGGGAGCGAGCCTGCTCGCGATAGCGGTGTATCAGTCAAATTGATGCTGGCTGACCTGACGCCATCGCGAGCAAGCTCGCTCCCACAGTGGTTTATGCAAGATGCAGAGTCTGTGTTCGGGCTCAGTCCGGCCGCACGACCTTGCCGGTCGCCAGGTCGCGAATCACGCTGGGGTTCTTGCGCCCGCCCAGGTTGCCGCCCAGCACCAGGTCGATCTGCCCGCGGAAATACTGCTCGACGCGAATCCGCGTGCGCGCTGCCGGGCGCCCCTGCGGGTTGGCCGACGTGGACACCAGCGGCCCGACCAGCGAACACAAATCACGCACGGTGGGATGATCGCTGACCCGCAGCGCGACGGTGTCGTGCACGCCAGTAATCCACTCCGGCAGCAGGTTCTGGTGCGGCACCAGCCAGGTATTGGGCCCTGGCCAGGTGCTGGCCATGCGGTCCATCCAGGTTTCGGGGAAGTCTTCGAACAGAAAGTCGAACTGGTGGATGTTGTCCGCCACCAGGATCAGGCCTTTGTCGGGCAGCCGCGACTTGATCGCCAGCAGGCGTTCCACCGCCTCCTCGTTCCATGGGTCGCAACCCAGGCCCCAGACCGCTTCGGTTGGATAGGCAATCACCGCCCCGGCGCGAATTTCTCGCGCAGCTTGTTGCACACGCCAACTGTTGACCATGAAAGATTCTCCCGCAACGCAATTAAGGCTGTGGGCAGTTTACCGATCTTCCCCATAAAACCTAGCGTGCGAACCAGCGTCCGTTGTCACGAGTGGCGCGCCCCTCCATTTCCAGCTCAGTCAGCGCCGCCAGCACCTTGGGCAAACCCCAGCCACTGGCATCGGCCAACGCCTCGCTGCTCTGCGGCGCGGCATGCAGCAGGCGCAGCAGCGGATGGGTCACGGGCACAGGCTCGGCGGCCAGCGGCAGCCGCTGCCAACCGCGCAACGCTTCGAGAATGTGCTCGACGGTTTCCACCAGTGCCGCCCCGTCGCGGATCAGTTGATGACAGCCCCGGGCCCCAGGGTGATGGATCGACCCTGGAATGGCATACACCTCGCGACCCTGTTCCGCCGCCAGCCGCGCGGTGATCAGCGAACCACTGGCGACACTGGCCTCCACCACCAGCACACCGAGGGACAAGCCACTGATGATCCGGTTGCGGCGCGGAAAGTTGCTGGCGTTGGGCGCTGCGTCCAGCGGGAACTCCGAAACCACCGCGCTGCCCTGGGCAATCATCGCCTCCGCCAACCGACGATTGCGCTGTGGATAAAAATTTTCCAGGCCAGTGCCGAGCACGCCGACGGTGCATCCGCCAACGTCCAGCGCCGCCTGATGGGCCGCCGCATCGATGCCCAACGCCAAGCCACTGGTGATGACAAAACCAGCGCCGGCCAGGCTTCTGGAAAACGCCGCCGCCGTGTCCATTCCGGGACGCGATGCCCGGCGACTGCCGACCATCGCCAGCTGCGGTTTTTCCAGGATCGAGGGGGCGCCAGCGACGAACAGCAGCGGCGGCGCGTCGCTGATCTGTGCCAGCAGCGCCGGGTAGTCAGGCTGGTCCCACATCAGTAAATGCTGGGCCGAGCCGTCTAGCCAGGCCAATGCATGGGCGGCGCCGTCGCGTATGTCCGGGGCGCGTCGGGCCTCGGCGCACGAGGCCGGCAACCCCAGCGCCCGCCAGGCGCTGGCCGGCGCGCTGATGGCTTTGGAGGCCGAGCCAAAGGCCTCCATCAAGGTCATGAAACGTTTAGGTCCCAGCTCCGGCAAGCGATGCAAGCGCAGACGGGCCTCCAGTTCCGCAGGGGGAACCGAAGCAGATTCAGGCAATGGCATGTGATCAATCCTTGATCATTATCGTCCCGTTGAAACGGGAACAAGCTGTGGATAACTCTGTTGGTAACTTGTGAGACCCGTTACGGATTGCGCACCTTGTCGAGGATCGCCAACGACCGCGAGGCATACAGCACCAAGCCGTAACTGAGTTTGTCGTAAGTGCGGAACACCATCAGCAGGCCGGCCCGTTCATCGGGGATTTTCACCGGCTCGCCGGTGATGCGGTCGCGCACCGTTTCACCGGTCTTCATCACCGCCAGCACGTTGCCTTCCACCAGCCCGTCGCGCCGCCCCTTGTTCAGGGTGACCACGTCCATCGCGCCGATCTGCGTCACGCCCCGGGGTACATCGAGGATCAAGCCCTGGATGTCCGATTTCGGCGCGCTGGGCATGAAGGTCGAGTTGATCGAGCGCTCTTCGCCGCTGAACAGCCGATCACCCAGGCGCACTTCCTGGGTGGTGCGTTGCAGGGCCAGGGTGGTGACGTCGCCCTCGGTGGCGACCACTTCGCCGCTGCCGATGTCGTCGGCGTTGATGCCCAGGAATTCCTTGGTCTCGGGATCGGTGTAGACCTTGCCC
The DNA here is from genome assembly GCF_014268705.1 of Pseudomonas sp. SWRI179. Taxonomy (NCBI): domain Bacteria; kingdom Pseudomonadati; phylum Pseudomonadota; class Gammaproteobacteria; order Pseudomonadales; family Pseudomonadaceae; genus Pseudomonas; species Pseudomonas sp. SWRI179. The sequence continues at coordinate 2,577 of NZ_JABWRA010000070.1, forward strand.
TGGCGGAAGATGCCGTACGCCGTCTGGCTCTCATCGAACGCACCACGAGCGAAGACCCGGTCCCCCATGCCGCTGAGCACCCGCTCGGCATTGCCGGCGACGACGTAGGGCGCCTTGTTGAAATCTTCCTCCGTGTCGACGATGCGGTTGCTCAGCAAAAAGCTGTTGATGGCCTGCAGCGGAATGCTCGGGATGGCGTCGGCCACCGGCGAACTGCGAATGCGCGGCGACAGCTTGATGGTGCCCCGCGAGGCGCCGCGATTGAGGGTCAGGCGCGGTTGGCCGTTGACGTAGACCAGCGACAGGGTGTCGCCCGGATAGATCAGGTTGGGGTTTTCGATCTGTGGGTTGGCCTGCCACAGCTCCGGCCATTTCCACGGCTCGCGCAGGTATTTACCGGAAATGTCCCACAGCGTGTCCCCCGTCACCACCGTGTATTGCTGGGGAAAACCTTCCCGAAGTTGCACTTGCCCGTGCGCGATACCGGCCGAGGCCAGGAGCAGCAGGGCGAGTAGTGATTTCCTCATGCGGTGAATCCCTTTATTATGTGCGTTCGCGTAAAACGCCAGAGCCCCCGTGGCTCGCTCTGTTCAAGAGCAACGTTTTACAACGGTAGCCTGCATCCCGACACACGCCAGGCCAGCCACCCGACTTTACCTCACACGTGCATTTATCAAGCTTATGGCCATTTTGAACATTCTCGAATTTCCGGACCCGCGCCTGCGCACTATCGCCAAACCGGTGGCCGTAGTGGACGACGAAGTGCGTCAGCTGGTCGATGACATGTTTGAAACAATGTATGAGGCGCCAGGCATCGGCCTCGCCGCGACCCAGGTCAACGTGCACAAGCGTATCGTCGTGATGGACCTCTCCGAAGACCGCAGCGAGCCCCGGGTGTTCATCAACCCCGAGTTCGAAACCCTGACCGACGAGATGGACCAATACCAGGAAGGCTGCCTGTCGGTGCCGGGCTTCTACGAAAACGTCGACCGTCCGCAGAAGGTCAAGATCAAGGCCCTGGACCGTGACGGCCAGCCTTACGAGCTGATCGCCGAAGGCCTGCTGGCGGTGTGCATCCAGCACGAATGCGACCACCTCAACGGCAAATTGTTCGTTGATTACCTGTCTAATCTCAAGCGTGACCGGATCAAGAAAAAACTGGAAAAGATCCATCGCCAGAACGCTTGATGCCCCTCTTCAAAGGCTTGCCGCGGCAAGCCTTTTTCTTTTTGCGACTGCTTTGTAATTGAGAGTTTTCCATGACTGAGCCACTGCGCATCGTCTTTGCCGGCACTCCCGAGTTTGCCGCCGAACACCTCAAGGCCCTGCTGGCCAGCCCCTATGAAATCGTCGCGGTCTACACCCAGCCGGACCGGCCAGCCGGTCGCGGACAGAAACTGATGCCCAGCCCGGTCAAACAACTCGCACTGGAAAATGGTTTGCCGGTGTTGCAGCCGCCGACCCTGCGCGACGCGCAAGCCCAAGCTGAACTGGCGGCGCTGAAGCCCGACTTGATGGTGGTGGTCGCCTACGGCCTGATCCTGCCGCAAGTGGTGCTGGACATCCCGCGCCTGGGTTGCATCAACAGCCACGCCTCGCTGCTGCCGCGCTGGCGCGGTGCCGCGCCGATCCAACGTGCGGTGGAGGCGGGCGATGCCGAAAGCGGCGTGACCGTGATGCGCATGGAAGCCGGCCTGGACACCGGGCCGATGCTGCTCAAGGCCAACACCCCCATCAGCGCCGAAGACACTGGCGGCAGCCTGCACGATCGCCTTGCGCTGATCGGCCCGCCAGCGGTGGTCCAAGCCATCGCCGGCCTGGCCGCCGGCACGCTGGAAGGCGAAGTGCAGGACGACAGCCTCGCCACCTACGCGCACAAACTGAACAAGGACGAAGCCCGCATCGACTGGAGCCGTCCGGCCGTCGAGCTGGAGCGCCTGGTGCGGGCCTTCAACCCTTGGCCGATCTGCCACAGCACCTTGAACGGCGAAGCCCTGAAAGTGCTGGCGGCCAGTTGCGCCAAAGGGAAGGGCGCACCAGGAGAAATCCTCAGCGCCAGCAAAGACGGCCTCGTCGTCGCCTGTGGCGAGCAGGCCCTGTGCCTGACGCGCCTGCAATTGCCCGGCGGCAAGGCGCTGAACTTCAGCGACTTGTTCAACAGCCGCCGTGAGAAATTCGCCGTCGGCACCGTCCTCGGCCAAGCGGTGGACGCCTCATGAACCCGCGTCTGGCCGCCGCCAAGGCACTTGCCGCCGTCCTCAGCGGCAAAGCCTCCCTCAACAGTTCCCTGCCCACCCAACTGGACAAGGTGGAAGATCGCGATCGCGGCTTCACCCAGGACCTGGCGTTCGGCACCGCCCGTTGGCAACCGCGCCTCTCGGCCCTCGCGGCCAAGCTGCTGCAGAAGCCGTTCAAGGCCGCCGATGCTGACGTCGAAGCGCTGCTGCTGGTGGGTCTCTACCAACTGCTCTACACCCGCGTGCCCGCCCACGCCGCCATCGGCGAAACCGTGGGCTGCGCCGACAAGCTGAAGAAACCTTGGGCCAAGGCCCTGATCAACGCCGTGTTGCGCCGCGCCCAGCGGGAAAGCGAAACCCTGCTGGCCGAACTGGAACACGACCCGGTGGTGCGCACCGCCCACCCGCGCTGGTTGCAGAAATCCCTCAAGGCCTTCTGGCCCGAGCAATGGGAAGCCATCTGCGCCGCCAACAACGCCCATCCGCCGATGATCCTGCGGGTCAACCGTCGCCACCACACCCGCGATGCCTACCTGGCGTTGCTGGGCGAGGCGGGCATCCCGGCCATCCCGTGCCAGTACAGCCGCGACGGCATCATCCTGGAAACCCCGGGCGATGTGCGCGCACTGCCGGGCTTCGCCGAAGGCTGGATCAGCGTCCAGGACGAAGCCGCGCAACTGGCCGCCGACCTGCTGGAGCTGGCGCCCGGCCAACGGGTGCTGGACGCCTGCTGCGCACCGGGCGGCAAGACCTGTCACATCCTCGAGGCCGAGCCGAAACTGGCCGGCGTCGTGGCCGTGGACCTGGAAGCCAAGCGCCTGGTACGGGTGAAGGAAAACCTTGAACGCCTGGGCCTGGACGCCGAGTTGTTTGCCGCCGACGGTCGCGACACGGCGGCGTGGTGGGACGGCAAGCCGTTCCAGCGCATCCTCCTCGACGCGCCGTGCTCGGCCACCGGCGTGATCCGCCGCCATCCGGACATCAAGCTCACCCGTCAGCCAGACGACATTGCGGCATTGGCCGTGTTGCAAGGCGAATTGCTCGATGCCATGTGGTCGACCCTGGACGTGGGCGGCATGCTGCTCTACGCCACCTGCTCGACCTTGCCGACCGAAAACACCGAAGTGATCGAAGCCTTCCTCGCCCGCACGCCGGGCGCCCGGGAGTTGGACATCGCTACCCAGGCCGGCCTCAAGCAGCCTCACGGCCGCCAGTTGCTGGCCCAGGAAGGCGGCCACGATGGGTTCTATTACGCCAAGCTGATCAAAATCGCCGCCGCACGCGGTTAAAACCGATTCGATAGGAGTGAATGGATGAAAATCATCATCCTGGGTGCAGGGCAGGTCGGCGGTTCGCTGGCGGAACATTTGGCCAGCGAGGCCAACGACATCACCGTGGTCGACACCGACAGCGAACGCCTGCGCGACCTCGGCGACCGCCTCGACATCCGCACCGTGCAAGGGCGCGGTTCCTTGCCGACGGTATTGCGCCAGGCCGGCGCCGACGACGCCGACATGCTCGTGGCCGTGACCAACAGCGACGAAACCAACATGGTCGCCTGCCAGGTCGCCCATACGCTGTTCCACACCCCGACCAAAATCGCCCGGGTGCGCGAAGCCGCCTACCTGACCCGTGCCGACCTCTTCGACAACGAAGCGATCCCGGTGGACGTGCTGATCAGCCCCGAGCAGGTGGTGACCAACTACATCAAGCGCCTGATCGAGCACCCCGGCGCCTTGCAGGTGATCGACTTCGCCGAAGGCAAGGCGCAACTGGTGGCGGTCAAGGCCTACTACGGCGGCCCGCTGGTGGGCCAGCAACTGCGCCAATTGCGCGAGCACATGCCCAATGTCGAGACCCGCGTCGCCGCGATTTTCCGCCGCGACCGGCCGATCCTGCCCCAGGGCGACACGGTGATCGAAGCCGACGACGAGGTGTTCTTCATCGCCGCCAAGGCGAACATTCGCGCCGTCATGAGCGAAATGCGCCGCCTCGACGAGAACTACAAACGCATCGTCATCGCCGGCGGCGGCCAGATCGGCGAACGCCTGGCCGAAGCCATCGAAAGCCGCTACCAGGTCAAGATCATCGAGATGAACCCGGCACGCTGCCGCTACCTCTCCGACACCCTCGACAGCACCGTGGTGCTGCAGGGCAGCGCCTCCGACCGCGACCTGCTGCTGGAAGAAAACATCGCCGACGCCGACATCTTCCTGGCCCTGACCAACGACGACGAAGCCAACATCATGTCCTCGCTGCTGGCCAAGCGCCTGGGCGCGAAAAAGGTCATGACCATCATCAACAACCCGGCCTACGTCGACCTGATCCAGGGCGGCGACATCGACATCGCCATCAGCCCGCAACTGGCCACCATCGGCACCCTGCTGGCCCACGTACGCCGCGGCGACATCGTCAGCGTCCACTCCCTGCGCCGCGGCGCGGCCGAAGCCATCGAAGCCATCGCCCACGGCGACGCCAAGTCCAGCAAAGTCATCGGCAAAGCCATCCGCGACATCGGCCTGCCACCGGGCACCACCATTGGCGCGATCATCCGCGACGAAGAAGTGCTGATCGCCCACGACGACACCGTGATCCAGACCGGCGACCATGTGATCTTGTTCCTGGTGGATAAGAAGCACATTCGCGATGTCGAGAAGCTGTTCCATGTGGGGTTGAGTTTCTTCTGATTCAGAATCTGCGATGCCTGTTCCTCCGCTTTCGCGAGCAAGCCCGCTCCCACAGGGTTTGCTGTTGTTCACGACAATGGTGAGCAACAAAGATCTACTGTGGGAGCGGGCTTGCTCGCGAAAGCGCACCAACGGCCAACAGATCAATCACTGACACCCCCGAGGAAGCGCCCCCATGCTCGACTCCCTGGAAAAAATGCTCGCCAAGGGCATGGACAACGCCCTTCTCCGCTTCGGCCTCGGCAAAGGCTACCTCGACCTAGGCGATTTCCCCCGCGCCGCCGAACACCTCCAACGCTGCGTCGAGTTCGACCCCAAATATTCCGCAGCCTGGAAACTCCTAGGCAAAGCCCACCAAGGCCAAGGCGACGCCGCCGCAGCCCGCCAAGCCTGGGAACAAGGCCTGGAAGCCGCCCGCGCACACGGCGACAAACAAGCCGAAAAAGAAATGACCGTGTTCCTCAAAAAGCTGGATCGCCATCCCTGACTTCACACAAAACCGCTTTTGTGGCGAGGGAGCTTGCTCCCGCTTGAGTGCGCAGCACTCATAAATAATCAGAAATAAATCCGACTCTATAAAATGCTAGCGATCTATAGCTAAAGATAGTCAGTTGAGCTAGCTTTGGCTATCTTTCTATAGAATTTGCTACTCTGTGAGGTCAGCATGGATCCCTACCGTAATCCGTTTGCGCCCGGCGCGGGCAGCAGGCCCCCTGAATTGGCGGGACGCGACTTGATTCTTGAGGCAGCAAGAGTTGCATGTGGGCGAGCCCTCAATGGGCGAAGTGCTCGTTCCATCATGCTCCTTGGCTTGAGAGGCACGGGTAAGACGGTCCTGTTGAATGAGATAGGAAGAATTGCGAGGGAGGAAGGCCTTCTCGTTTCCAAGGTAGAGTCGCCAGAACGTGAAAGCCTTGCACGTCTTCTTTATCCTGAAATGCGAAAGGTCATGCGCGCGCTTTCCAGCGTTGAGGCCGCCAAGCAAATTGCTAATCGTGGGCTGAAAGGACTCCGCAGCTTTGCATCAATCTTCAAAATCGATGTTGGAGGTATTGAGATTGGTGTCGAGCCTGAGCCTGGACTCGCGGATAGCGGAAATCTTCAATACGATCTTCCAGACCTTTTTACTGTAATAGGTGAAGCGGCACAGGCCGCTGGCAAAGGCTGGATTCTTCTCATTGATGAAGTCCAATACCTCACCGAAGCAGATCTATCGGCACTGATTGTCTCTATCCATCGCATGTCGCAAGACGGGCTTCCGGTTCTGCTGGTCGGTGCTGGTCTTCCGCAAGTGGCTCGGCTGGCGGGTGAGGCGAAGTCATATGCCGAGCGGCTTTTCCTCTACCCGGAGGTGGGGGCGCTTGATCAACCGTCTGCGACTCAAGCCGTTCAAAAGCCGATCTTGGAGGAGGAGGCTTCTATCGACGCTGCAGCGCTGGACAGCATTGTTGATCGGACGCAGGGCTATCCGTTCTTTCTTCAAGAGTGGGCATCCACGGCATGGAACATCGCCGAGGGGCCTGAAATTACGCTTGATGATGTCGACCATTCTTATTCCGAAACATTAGCTTCCCTTGATGCAGGTTTCTTCAGGGTCCGCATTGATCGGCTTACACCGTCTGAAGTGCAGTTTGTGAAGACCATGTCCGAGCTTGGCGACGGCCCTTATGCCATCGCTGATATTGCGAAGGCGATGGGACGTCCTCAATCATCGCTGGGGCCGACTCGGGCCAACATCATTTCCAAGGGAATGATCTACAGCACCGATCACGGATATCTGAATTTTACAGTTCCCCTTTTTGCAGAATTCATGCGTCGCCAGGAATGAAGGCCAGCAGAGTGTGGTGAGGGGAGGAAACCGGGGGACAGCCCACGATTTGAGCTCATTTGTAATCGGACTGTCTCACAATCGTATCCTTCCCCTTATTCCTAGTAAAAGTCGTAATAAAGCGCCCACTCCCCAGTTTCGTTGTGCTTCCAGAACATCAGGCTCCCACTGTCGACCACGTTCAGATTGATCTTCGAGTCCGATGAGATCTGGAACACAAACTCGAAGCCTTCACCCGGATCAACACCCGACTGGCAGAACGAGGGGTAACCGCCGATCTTGTGTTCGTAGGTGTGGGTGACCAAGTCGTAATAGCTCTGGATCTTGCCCGCGCGTTCCAGCGTGAGGATTGCTTGCTCAAGGTCTTCCGGGACACCACCGCCATCCCACAGCGGAAAGTCCTCCGGCACCGCTTGCGCTGTCAGTGGGAAGGGTTTGAGGAATGAATCTGCCACCGACAGAGACTTGCGCACCAACACATCATCCGGCCCGTACTCGCGGATAACCCAATTATCCCCCATCGGCTCAAAGTGCTCGGGGAACGGGTTTGAAATGAACACCGTCAGCACACGAACCCCTGCTAGCAGAGGGCTGTTGACGGGCAGGGCGGGCAGGTAAAACTGCGCATAGGGGAGCAACGGTTGCCCCGCCTGATTAATGGGCACCTCTTCATCCGGTCGGAAGAGGAAGACATTGCCCAGCCAGCTTTCTTCATCGGTGCCGGCAGGACGAAAGCCGCCGGCAATGAGCTTCACGGCTGGGCGGGCCAGGCGTTGCTTGATTTCCTGAATTTCCATGGCGATGTAAACCTCCTTTTTGCTACAGGTATTAAGGTCGCAGATGGGCAGTGTACGAGAGTGGATAGCGGGGCTTCTCTGCCCGCGCTAGGCGACGTTAGCGTCCTTCACAGATAAGAGAGTGGACCTCCTCCCACTTTCCGGGCCAATGACTTTCGAGGGCTCCTAGCGTGCCTGAATGTCATCGATACCGGCTCGGCCAGTGGTAAGGAACGATAGCGCCCGAGGGCAAGGCTGCAAAGCCGGCGGATTCTGGTGCAGTTGTAGGCAAAGGCGCGAGGAGACGTGGCTTTGGACGTGCGGTGGTCAGGTTCTGGCTTGGCCCACAGAGGGGATAAGCAGGAGCAAGCATCCATTGCGAGTGCTATTGAAGGGGCAAATCTACGGAAAATAAATCTGTCCCCCTTTTTTCTTAGAATCATGTGACCCGCAAGGCTTGACCGGCTATGTCGAAAATCTCAGCGTGATTTCGCTGAGATAACCAGCATTGTGACATTTTTCCCAAAAAAACGGTTTTACCTGCTTGGAGGGCCCGATTTTCCTATGTCGGACAACGGGCGCGAAAAGCGGTGTGGCCCCTTGTTTACAAGGAGTATAAATAGCGCTGTGTGACATAAGCCGAGAACGACGATGGCCGACACCGCTCTTACCGACCTCCTGAAGCAAAATGGCCCCATGCTTAGCAGCGATTTGTCCAAGTTGCTTGAGACAAAGTATGGATTGAATGCTGAGGCAGCCCGGAAACGGGTCGAGCGGGGCAGCCTTGGCGTGAACCGGCTCAACCACGTCATCTTCCCACATCGAGCACGCTTCATTTACCTTCAGGAAGAATATGGATCTCCATATTTCTTCGACAATCTGATGGCAGCGTTAAAGAAGACAAGGAGCACATACTTTGCGGCGTTAAAAGCTTTGGAGCTTCGGGATAACATGATGCCCCGAGCGCATTTTCTGATCGCCTGCGGCGCGCCCGTTGCTCAGAAAAAGCACATTTCCGCAGAAAGCCTGCTGGAGAGACTGGTAAAAGCGACCCTCGTGAAGGAGGTGTTAGTACCAGGTGGAGAGCTGTGCGTGGTGAGATGCGATCAGCAACAAATGCTAGATGTGCCGTCTGTTTGGGCGAAGATGAAAGGCCGTCTCATCGCTGAAAAGGTGGCACTATTGGCGGTCAGGGACTGGTCTCGAAATTTGGGCATGGTCAGCTACGACGCCGTGGAAACCCGAGAAGACGAGAGCCTAGAAGCATTACCTAAGGTCGGAACGTTCAATTGGGACTTAGCCGGTCCTTCCTATCTGTTTCCGATGCGAGAGTATGTTGAGGCCACTTTGAAACCAGGCTTCTTTGTCTGCGACCTCGCGCTCAATGGCATTGTTGGCGTTGACCAACTGGCAGGCTTCGTAAACAAGTGCGTCACGTTGCGTAGCCTCAAGAAGGTGGGTAAATGCCTTCAGGTGTTCGTCGCTGAAAGGTACTCCGACGAGGCATTCGACCTCCTCAGGGAAAAAGGCATCATACCGGCGACCACCGAAAGCCTTTTTGGCCGCGATGTGGCGCAGGCACTGAAAAGTCTCTGTGCGGTGCTGACCGACACAGCGAAGCTCACCCAGAATCCGGATGCCCTGGACAAGCTTTTTAACGACCTCTCTCGGATTGAAGGCGCCGCATCAACGTTGCGTGGCAGCTTGTTCGAGTTCGCAGTAGCCCAAATCGCAAGGTCCACATTCCTAGGGTTTTCCCAAGAGATGAACCGGATCGTCAAAGACAGCATCGGAGCGGAGGCCGAGATCGACGTTTTGGCGCAACGGCCTAATCACGAAGTCGTTTTTATCGAATGTAAAGGCATACACCCGATTAGCACGCTGGGGGATGACGAAGTAGAGAAATGGCTCAGCAAGCGCATTCCGGTGATCAGGGGATTCGTAAAAACGCATTCGGAATGGGCGAGCACCGTTCACCGATTCGAGCTATGGACCAGCGGCAAGCTCTCTGAAGCTGCCATTGCACTGGTCAATGCCGCAAAGGCGAAGAACCCAAAACTCGATATCCAGATACGTGACGCCGACTACGTGCTTGCTCAAGCTGTGGCCAGCAAAGACGTCGGCTTATTGAAGGCCTACAAGCAGCATTTCGTAACGCACCCGATGCGAGAGTTTGAGGAGGCTCAGAAGCGCGAGCAGCGCAAGGCGGAGAAGGCAACGGCCAGGTTGAATAGGCCATCAGTAAAGGCTCCGCCACCTTCGTCTTCAACCTTACCCGCATCGGGTACATACCAAGGATTCATGACTCCCTAGTCACCGAAGCGGCGAGCGACTCCTTCCATTCTCTTACAGCGAGGTGCAGAAATGTCCAAACCACAGGTTCTCATGCAGATGTGGAAGCCATACAGGGAGTTTCTGATCCAGCAGCACCGTTTCTACGTAAACGAAGCCAGCACCCGACTCATGAGCCAGTTCGACGACATCAATGCAGATGCCGATAAGGCAGCAGAGGCATGGCTTGAGCGTCGAGGCGAGCTTTTTGACCCTGATCGAGATGATGAAGGCGCGATCTATGAGGAAGCCGAAAGCGTTGCCATCGAATTCTATCGGCAGTTGGATGAAATGCGGGAGCAAACCAGGCTCAGCGTCGTGGCCGGGATGTTCCATTCTTGGGAAAAGAACCTCAAAAAATGGATAGTGGATGAACTGCGCCGGTGGGGGCTCGGTTCCCGTGCAATTGAGGCTGTGTGGCGGACAGACTTCCCTAAGATAATGGAACTGCTAGTGAGTCTAGGCTGGCCTATACAGGGCCAGAGCTACCTGGCTGTCCTGAATCAATGCCGCTGTGTCGTAAACGTCTTCAAGCATGGGGATGGAAAATCCCTTGCTGAGTTAAAACGTGACTTCCCAAAATATCTGATTGACCCCATCAATCCAAAGTTCGACCTGCCGGCTACGGAGATCGAATGGTTGAACCACAGCCACTTGCAGGTGACCGAGGCTCAGGCTCAAGAATTCTCAGAGGCCATTATTGAATTCTGGAAGCGGGTTCCTGAAAACCTCTACGAGCAGGAGGGAGGCGAACCGCCGTCTTGGCTCATGAAAGCTGTAGATCAGGACCGTAGCCAGTAACGGTTAAAGGATGCGGATTACCCTCGATGCCCTGCCCATAACGTGCTGATGCACTTGCAGGTTAAAGCGGCTTCGCCGAAGCACTCCAGGAGGGATAGGCGTGCTTACTACTGTCTTTGTCCAACGCCTGGTAGATGGTGGCGCGATGCACTCCGAACAGCTTCGAAATTTCGGCAATGGGTTTTCCGGCATCAGATAGTTCCCGCACGTACGCAATTTGCGAAGTCAGTGAAGGCTATGGACAACCGTACGCCTCGGGCTTTGGCAGTCTCTGGCCAAGAGCTGCCTGTTGGAACCGACAGAATCGGCCAGAAGTGGAGGATAGATTAGAGAAATAAATCCGTCCCCTTCACTGCTGTCCCCTTTACTCCTTATTGGTCCCCTTATCGATGGTTTGGCGATATGCCATCATCTCTGCTACCGTTGCGGACGAATCAGGGAGATGGAAATGGGTAGGTACAAGCGAAGGTATCGCAGATGGTCTGGCAGAACCTCTCAGCCAACCAAATATAGTGTGCTATCGGGTCTTCTCGGCGATGGCGTTTGGGATATTCGCTCGGCCTTTCTGTTGCTCAATGATGATGCTCTTAATCAAATCCTAGAAGACTATAGCCAGATTCACGGCGCTCCGGCTGCTCAATACGCGCGCCGAGCCTACCCGAAATGGAAGAATGGTTCGACCAAGCTTTCAGGACAAACAATGGAGCGATTGGTCGAGCTGGTACCACCTTACCTAGAGCCAGATCAGCGACATAAAGTGCTACTCAAGATATTGAAGAAGCACAAGCGAATACCCCCCTCCAAGTCAATCAGGGTGAACATTAAAGAGCCTCAGGAGGGATTTCGTCAGATTGACGAAGCGCTTTCTGGTATTCGGGTAACCGACCCGCTCGCCTACCTCCCCGAACACGTCATGGACGCTGCCAAGTGGTTGTATGACGATGACGTGACGGCTGCACGGTCCATGCTGGCCGAGTCGATGAAAATTGAAACCGACATGTTGCGTGACAATGCGGTGCGAGAGCTAGAACTAATGCGTCGTACTCTTTCAAGCGGACAAGTCAAATCTGCTAATTACAGTGTTGAGACACCTGTTAGCCGCCTGCATATAGTCGCCTACAATCCATCAAAGTGCTACGTGGCAACCGTGTGCTTCGGCGAGCATGCAGACGAAACAAATGCGCTTCGCCGCTGGCGCGACCAGACATTAGTCAACCATCACATTGGCCGGGAGTTCATCGTATGGTACTACCAGCACGGCGAAAAGCTGGCTGTCATTGCCAACCGCAATACTATTTTTCGTCTCAGCAGCCAATTCGCAATCGGTATGTTGACCAAATGGGTTCAACGCCGCGGGAGTAAACATGAGTGACAAGAACCTGCCGAGCCAGTCCGGCTCAGAGAGTAATGTGCAACTGCACGACAATGGTTTGAAGGCGGGCTCGCTGATTGGCCAGGCTGTCTCACGCTTGTCGAAAGAACAGGCTGACAACCTCATGACTAAGGCTGGCGAGGAGGCCCTTCGGCTCGAAGGGAAGCAGCACGAACTGAATATTGAGTACGTCCACGGCAAAAAAAGCCTTGAAGACCACATTGACGCTTTTGCCATGTTAGAGAAGAGCGGGCGACTGACGAGGCAGAAGGTTTCTACTGAAATCAAAAGCGGCAATACTCGCATGCATATTGAGAGCAAGTCAGGCGGCACCTGTTTCGTGGCGACGGCCGCTTACCAAGATACCCAGCATCCTGACGTCGTTTACCTACGTAACTTCCGTGACCAGACTTTGGTGCGTTATGCAAAGGGACGCGCCTTCATCAATTGGTACTGGAGGGTAGGCCCTAAATTAGCACGCTATGTCGATTGTCATCCGCTACTAAGAACACCAGCGAGATATATGATTGGCGTTATCGTCTTTGCACTAAGAATCCTTAGATTCAAATAATCAACGAGCAAAAGAAAAGCGTCGGTCCGTACTTTCGACGTTAAAAGAAAGGGGGAGAAGAAAGGAGGTGGATTTATTTGTTGGAAATAAATCTGTCCCTTTTTTTAAAGAAGCAGTGTAGGTCTGATCAGCAAGAGGGCGTCGGGCGGACGCTTACGTTGCAACGGCATATGGATACCCCATATCCGTGCCATACTTGGTCGAATTCCCTATCCGTATGCGTAATCATGCAGGGCGATAATATGAAAAAGTTTCTAGCCACAATTGCGTGCCTGATGCCCTTGTTGGCACTGGCTGATTCTCAGTGCAATGCAACCAATGAAGTGGGGGCAGTTTGCTCAATTTCATGCAATACAGGCGAAGCGGCTTATTGCAAGGACGGTCTCGGTGCTTCGTCGCCGACTTGTGAATGCGAAGCCAATGAAAATGAGTTAAAAAGAGCTATGAGCTCCATCAAAATACTGCCCAATAACTTGCTAGCAAGCAAGTCGGAAAAAGCTTTGACCGAGCAACTCGAGATTATAGATGTTGCCTCCGTAATCAGCACTAAATTGGCCGCCATGCCCAATGTGCAAATTGGTGAAAGCTGCTCTGATGTTGAAGTCAGCAGAGAGTGCCGTGAGGTTGGAGCTGGTTGCTATGTTGTCCCTCCTAAGCTTCCGATGCCCAGGCGAGGGCCCACCTGCAATACGGTGTGCACGGCCACAAACGAACGGCGCTGCACTCCTATCGTTGGCAAATTCAGCGTTGCATCTCCCTTCTACTCGACCAAGCCTATTGTCGCAACGATTGTTGAGCCGAATTGGCAATCCATTCCCAACGCAGTTATGGGTCTTAAGGAGGAATACATCAATTGCGGCAGCCTGCAGCAGGAGATCACGTTTCGCCATCAAGAAGTAACTCGTGTGGGATACAAGATCAGCAAGAGCCGGGCCGTGAAGACTTCAAACTCAATGGGCGTCAACATAAGTGCAAAGATGGGCTTCTCTTTCGCAGACGTAACGACTGGCGTCACTTACAGCATGAGTAGGGATGTGACCGTATCAGAAGGGAATGAAGAGACCGAAGAGGCTACTCGGACGCTTGACCAAAGTTTCCCTTTAAAAATTTCCCCGATGAAGCGAGTTGTTTTCGATCATTTTTGGATCAAGCGTATTGCGCCTATTCGCTACAAAGGGACCGTGACGGTGGAGACCACTTTGGCCACGAATGATGCTGGTAAGCGATTGCTGTCGGAGGTCTTGCCTGCAGAGGCAGACCGTACATTCCCATTCGAAGGAGAGGTCGCTATGAGTTCACTGAACAACGGCCAGTCTCGCTATCTGGAATACCCTTTAACGCCCGAAATGTGCAACGGTAAGCCTGCATTTGAGACGTTGTCATCGCCTTATTGATTAGCGGATCAACGCTACCTGAGGTTGAACAAAAGTGCATGGCTTGGGTCAAGCCTTGCGCCACGGCACTGCCTGACCTGCTCTTTGATAAATAGTTTGATCGTTGCCTTACGCTCGCGGGCCATCACCATTGGCTTTGAAACCACGTCACCCATGCGATCTACATGGGCAAGAAACTCTTGGTGGGGTGGCGTCCGCACATCGTGCATGCCGAATGGTAGATGGGAGACGTAAACGATAGGAGCGCGTGCATCTGCCCGCTACTGGCCGTTTTCGATCACTCGGAGGACAGAGGCAAAAAGAAACCCGGCGCAGAACGCCGGGTTTTCCATAGGCAAACCTTTACCTACTGCCGCGGCTCCACGTTATCCAACACCCGATTCGCCAACAACGAACTCAACTCAATCAACTGCTGAATCCCCTGCGCCACATGACGTCTCGATCCCTCCAGATCAAACGCCAGATCACTCACCATCGCATCAGCCGAAGCCAACGTCTCAGTGAGGTTGGCGAGCAAACATTCGTTATCGAGGCCTTTCACAACGGCGTATAGCTGCCCCGGTTTGGGCTCGTCTTTGGATTTATCCGGTTTTGGTAGCAGGTAGTGATCGAGCACCCGTTTGGTGGTTTCGTCTTGCTGCTTGGCTTTGGATTTTGCGGATTTGGAAGTGGAATCTGCCTCTGGCGGATTCGGAGTTATTTTGAACATAAGCTTCGGTTCCAGATGTGATGCCGACACCCCGAAGCTACTAAACAATGGGGTGGCAGCTGTACGCAGGTTAGTAGACCGGGGAACCGAAGAAGCCGGCGCGCCTGAGCGCCCTGCGTACAGCCACCATCAAGAACAGGGTAGGGCCCTGTTTGAGATGCGCTTGTACAACTTCGATTACCTCGGGCTACTAAACCCGACCACTGATGGGCAGTGGCAGGAAGACAATAAAACCCAGGGACAAGGCGCACAAGCGGGCGGATTCTGGCGTAGTTGTAGGCAAAGGCGCAAGGATGCGTAGCTTGATAGCGGGTGTAGGGGAGGGCTGTAGGAGAGAGGTTTTTTGGCGATTCGGGTGAGGTGTTCTGCGCTGGAACTGGGGCGATTTCATCGCGAGCAGGCTCGCTCCCACAGGGTTTTGTGTTGCACACAGTATTTGTGAACACCACCGAAAAAGTGTGGGAGCGGGCTTGCTTGCGAAGGCGTTGGCACATTCAACATTGATGCAAGCTGACCCACCGTATTCGCGAGCAAGCCCGCTCCCACAGGGGATTTGCGGCGGCCAGGGAAATTGAACTCACCCCTGAGCCACGCCTCAGCTCCCTTCATTGTTGCAGCTGGCCCCGTGCTTGAGATACGTCAGCGCTTTCTCCTCACCCATCGAATCAAGGTAGGTAATCTGCGCATTCACCAACCCGCAGGTCTGGCCGCCGTCTTCAGTCAGCGAGATCACTTTGTCGATGTCCAGGTGCGTGCCGTAGGAATAGCTTTCGCTGGCTGCTTTGTCTTGGGCCAAGGCGGGCAATGCGGCGGCGCTCAGAGCGGTGATCAGGCAAGCGGTAGCGATGGTTTTCAGGTTCATGGTCGTTTCCCTTCAATGAGTTGGATGGCGCTCATTAAAAGCCCGTGAGGTATCTCGGCTGTGTCGAAAAACGCCGTGGTTGGATGCGCACGTATCTGAGGAGAATTGCGATACAGATCGATACAATCGCCACTGTTTTTGCTGCGTTCTGGCTTAATCTCGGGCTGGATAAGCTGAACGCACGGTGCGTAGCCAACCGGCAACCGGGCATCGTCACACTGCGCAATCGATGCGCGCATTTCGGAGAGCAGGGCATGGAACATGTCGATCACGTATTGATCGTGGATGATGATCGGGAAATCAGGGAGCTGGTCGGCAATTACCTGATCAAGAATGGTCTGCGCACCACCGTGGTCGCGGATGGTCGTCAGATGCGGGCCTTTCTCGAAGCCAATCAGGTGGACCTGATCGTGCTCGACATCATGATGCCGGGGGATGACGGGCTGCTGTTGTGCCGCGAGCTGCGCGCCGGCAAGCACAAGGCGACACCGGTGCTGATGCTGACGGCTCGCAGCGACGAGACCGACCGCATCATTGGCCTGGAAATGGGTGCCGACGATTACCTGGCCAAACCCTTCGCGGCCCGGGAGCTGCTGGCGCGCATCAACGCGGTGCTGCGGCGCACGCGCATGCTGCCGCCCAACTTTGTCGTCACCGAAAGCGGCCGCATGCTCAAGTTCGGCCGCTGGCGCCTCGACACCACTGCTCGCCATCTGCTCGATGAAGACGACACGCTGGTCTCGCTGAGCGGCGCCGAGTACCGGCTGCTGCGGGTGTTTCTCGATCATCCTCAGCGGGTGCTGAGCCGCGACCAGTTGCTCAACCTGACCCAGGGCCGTGACGCGGACATCTTCGACCGTTCCATTGATCTGCTGGTCAGCCGCGTGCGTCAGCGCTTGCTGGATGACGCTCGCGAACCGCTCTACTTGAAGACGGTGCGCAATGAAGGCTACGTCTTTACCTTTGCGGTGGAAATGCTTGAGGAGCAGGCATGAAACTCCCGTTGCAATGGCCGCGCACGCTGGCCTCGCGGCTGTGGCTGGTGTTCCTGGTCGGCCTGATACTCGCCCAGGCCCTGACCTTCGCAGCCCAGTACTACGAACGCTACGAAAGCACCAAGACGGCGATGTTGGGCAACTTCGAGCACGACACGGCGACCTCCATCGCCATCCTCGACCGTCTGCCTGCCGACGAGCGCCTGGCATGGACCAAACGCCTGCAGCGTCGCAACTACGACTATTTGCTGCGCGAACACGATCCCGGCATTCCGCTCACTTCCAACGATCTCGCGGCGACGGCGGCGCAATCCCTGCAAGTCGCGCTGGGCAGCAATTATGACCTGACCTTTGTCGAGATCCCGGGGCCACGCCAGCATTTCCAAGCCCAGGTGCGACTGGCTGACGGCAGCCCGGTGACCATCGATGTGCGTCCCTCGGTCAGGCCGTTGTCGCCCTGGTTGCCGTTTGTCCTGTTCGGTCAGTTGCTGTTGATGATCGGCTGCACCTGGCTGGCCGTGCGCATCGCCATACGCCCGCTCAGTCGCCTGGCCGAGGCGGTCGAGAACCTCGACCCGAACGCCCATCCGGTGCCGTTGGATGAAACCGGTCCACGGGAAGTGGCCTACGCCGCCCGCGCCTTTAACAGCATGCAGGCGCGCATTGCCGCTTACTTGAAAGAACGCATGCAATTGCTCGCGGCGATTTCCCATGACTTGCAGACGCCCATCACGCGCATGAAGCTGCGCGCCGAGTTCATGGACGACTCGGTTGAGAAAGACAAACTGGGCAACGACCTGAACGAAATCGAGCACCTGGTGCGCGAGGGTGTCGCTTATGCGCGAAGCGTCCATGGGGCGACGGAGACCAGTTGCCGCATCAGTCTGGATTCTTTTCTCGACAGCCTGGTGTGCGATTACCAGGACACTGGTCGCGAGGTCAGCCTGCGCGGCCAGAACGGCGCGATCATCGAGACAAGGCCCCATGCGCTGCGGCGTATTCTGGTGAATCTGGTGGATAACGCGCTGAAGTACGCCGGCACCGCCGAGGTGGAAATCGGCGGCAATGCGAGCACTGGTGTTTCCATCAGTGTGCTTGATCGAGGGCCGGGCATTCCCGAGGAGATCCTGGCCGAGGTGGTCAAGCCGTTCTATCGGGTGGAAAGCTCCCGCAACCGCAGTTCTGGCGGCACCGGCCTGGGCCTTGCCATCGCCCAGCAGTTGACCGTCGCGATTGGTGGCTCACTGAGCCTGCGCAACCGCGACGGCGGCGGTCTTTGCGTGACCCTCGTCTTCGGCGGCGATCAGTAGGCCGCGCTGGCTGAACGTCAGGACCAGTGGCATGCATTTGTAAGCCACTGTATCCAGCGCATCTACAGACTCAAAACAACGCATAACGGCCGGGTGTCGAACATCTCCGGTATACATGCCGCTGCAAGAATTCTCCTCATCAACTCGCCACCGGATCCCCCGAATGGCGAGCCCTGACCTAAGGAGATCTTGCCATGAATACCCAGTCCTCCCGCGCTCCAGCAGCCAGCTACATCACCACCCCGGACGGCGTACAGCTCTATTACAAGGACTGGGGCCCGAAAGATGGGCCAGTTGTCACCTTCAGCCACGGCTGGCCGCTGAACTCGGATAGCTGGGAATCGCAGATGCTGTTCCTGGCGGACCAAGGCTATCGGGTCATCGCCCACGACCGCCGCGGCCATGGCCGTTCCAGCCAGCCGTGGGAAGGCAACGACATGGATCACTATGCCGATGACCTGGCCGCTGTGATCAACACCCTGGACCTTAACGACGTCACCTTGGTGGGTTTCTCGACCGGTGGTGGGGAAATCACCCGCTACATCGGCCGCCACGGCACCGATCGGGTGAAGAAGGCCGCACTGATCAGCGCCGTTCCGCCGATGATGCTCCAGACCGAAGACTACCCAGGCGGCCTGCCGATCGAGGTGTTCGACGGCCTGCGCAAGGCCTCGCTGGACAACCGCTCGCAGCTGTATCGCGACATCGCGTCTGGCCCGTTCTTCGGCTTCAACCGCGACGGGGCGAACGTCTCCCAGGGGCTGATCGATTCGTTCTGGGTGCAGGGCATGCAAGCGGGCCACAAGAATACCTATGACTGCATCGCGGCGTTCTCCGCGACGGACTTCCGCGCCGACCT
The DNA here is from genome assembly GCF_014268705.1 of Pseudomonas sp. SWRI179. Lineage (NCBI taxonomy): Bacteria > Pseudomonadati > Pseudomonadota > Gammaproteobacteria > Pseudomonadales > Pseudomonadaceae > Pseudomonas > Pseudomonas sp. SWRI179. Next base: position 21,309 of record NZ_JABWRA010000070.1, read on the forward strand.
GGCCCGGTTCGACGTGCCGACACTGATCGTACATGGCGACGACGACCAGATCGTCCCGATTGACGCCTCCGCCCATGCCGCCGCCGAGTTGGCGCAGAACGCCGAGTTGATCGTCTATCCGGGGGCGCCCCACGGCCTGACCGACACCCATAAGGACCGCCTCAACCAGGATCTGTTGGATTTCCTGGCTAAGTAAGCCCATCGCATCCTCCGATAAATGAAAAGGAATGATCATGCTCAATCTCAAATCGCTGTTGGCCGTTACCATCACCGCTGCGCTGGCACTGACCTCCGTTAATAGCGCAACCGCCGCGCAACCCGACGCCACCAAGCCCACCATCGTGCTGGTGCATGGCGCCTTCGCCGAATCCTCCAGCTGGAATGGCGTTGCCGCCCAGTTGCTGAACCAGGGTTATCCGGTCGTTGCCGCGGCCAACCCGCTGCGCGGTGTGAAGCAGGACGCCGATTACGTCGCCGATATCGTCGAGCAAACCGCTGGCCCGGTGATCCTGGTGGGTCATTCCTACGGCGGCGCCGTGATCACTAACGCCGTGCATAACAACCCCAAGGTCAAGGGGCTCGTCTATGTCGCAGCCTTCGCGCCGGACAAAGGTGAAACCGCCATCGAACTGTCCGGTCGCTACCCTGGCGGCACGCTAGGGCCAACCTTGGCGGCTCCGGTGCAGTTGGACGACGGCAATAAGGATCTCTACATCCAGCAGGACAAATTCGGCCAACAGTTTGCCGCCGACGTCCCAGCGGCTGATTCCGCGCTGATGGCTGCGACACAACGCCCAATCAGCGAGGCGGCCTTGAAGGAAGCGTCTGGCGACCCGGCCTGGAAAAAACTGCCGTCCTGGTTCATCTACGGCTCGGCGGACAAGAACATCCCCGAGGCGGCCCTGAAGTTCATGGCCGAACGCGCCGGCTCGAAAAAGACCGTCACCGTTCAAGGGGCTTCCCATGTGGTGATGACGTCTAATCCGGGGAAGGTTGCAGAGCTGATCGTTGAGGCGGCGCAGGCCAGTTCCAAGGGCTGATCATGTGAAGCGGGGCGACTGCCCCTCATCCGTTGGCCTTCGAGAAGACCAAAAACCCGGCACAGGTGGCCGGGTTTTTTCGTTGGGGCATAAATACTATTGCCGCGGTTCTACGACCTCAGCTCAATCAGCGGCTAGTACCCTGCACCACATGACGCCTCGATCCATCCAGAACAAATGCCAGGTCACTCACCATGGCGGCGCACAGTGTGCAGCCTTGGGCTCGGTATTCGGCTTGTTGCGACTGCTGCGCAGTCGAGCGGGAGCAAGCTCCCTCGCCACGGGGGCTGTCTGGGCTGACCAAACCGCTGTCCAAATTTTTATGGCAACGAGCCATTAGTATAGATAATCCATCTGCGAATCATTAGCATTAGTGGCATTGGCTTCCCGTTTCCGCAGGTACTCCCCTCCATGCTATTTCCATCTCGCCTTACCTTGCTTGCTATGTGCTGCTCAGTCAGTTTTCTTGCCCAGGCGGCAGAGCCTATTGAATTGGGCGTGACCGACGTGACTGCCGATGCGATCAAACCCAACTCCAACACACTACCAGCGCCCTATGCGGGTGGTCAGGTGGCGAGTGGAGGCCAGATGGGGGTGCTGGGTAATCAGGACAATATGGATGTCCCGTTCGTGATGACCAGTTACACCTCGCAGTTGATCGAAGATCAACAAGCGGAAGACGTGGGTGATGTGCTGCTCAATGATCCGTCGGTGCGTCAATCCTATGGGTTTGGTAACCAATCCCAGGTGTTCGTGATTCGAGGCCTGCCGCTTGCCAGCGACGACATTTCCTACAACGGGCTGTACGGCGTTTTACCCCGTCAAATTCTGTCGACGGATGCGATCGAGCGTGTCGAGGTGTTCAAGGGCCCCAACGCGTTTATCAACGGTGTCAGTCCGACGGGCTCGGGCCTTGGGGGCGGCGTCAACCTGCAGCCCAAACGCGCGGAGGATGTTCCGACGCGTCGCTATACCCAGGACATCAGCACCGATGGCCGCATTGGCGAGCATTTGGATATCGGGCAGCGATTCGGCGAGGACAACCGCTTTGGCGCCCGGTTGAACCTGAGCCAGCGCGAAGGTGATACAGCGATCGACAACCAGGATCAGCGCACCAAGTTGTTCGTTGCGGGCTTGGACTATCGAGGTGATGACTTCCGCGTTTCCACCGATTTCGGCTATCAGAAACAGCGCATCAACGGCCTGCGTAACTCGGTGAATATCGGCAGCGCCACTCGCATTCCCACGGCTCCGCACGCGAGCCACAATTTTGGCCAGGACTGGACTTACTCCGAAACCGAAGACACCTTCGGCATGGTTCGTGGCGATTGGGATTTGAACGAAAACTGGACCGCCTACCTGGCTGGCGGTGTAAAGCACACCCGAGAAACTGGGGTCTACGCCACACCGACACTGGTCGGCAATCACGGTGTCGCGACGATTGGCGGCTCGGAAATTCCTCACAATGAAGACAACACATCGTTCAGTGGCGGGTTGAATGGGCGCTTCAACACGGGCCCTGTTTCCCACCAGGTTGCGATCGGCGGCTCAACGATCTGGACCGAGCAGGAAAACGCCTACACGTTCTATCGCTCCGTTACCGGGAACAGCAATATTTACGACACCCCGAAGCTCCCCAAGCCGACGGCGGTGTCCAGCACCGGCGGTGAAATGGGCGATCCCGGGGTGACCGGCAAAACCCGCAACCGTAGCCTGGCGATTTCCGACACGGTGGGCTTGTTCGATGACACGTTGCTGGTCACTTATGGTGTTCGTCGTCAGCAGTTGCGTGTCGAAAACTATAAGTACGATGGCACCACTTCAAACGGTGTCGCCAATCCAGCAAACGATGGCAGCCGTAGCACGCTCTACGATGAAGCCGTTACCACGCCGGTCTACGGCATCGTCTACAAACCTGTGGAGAGCGTGTCGCTCTACGCCAACCGAATCGAAGGCCTTGCAAAAGGGCCCGTGGCGTCCGGTACAGGCATTACCAACCTGGGCCAAGCCTTTCCCCCTGGCCGCACAAAACAGTTGGAAGCGGGCATCAAGCTGGACATGCAAACCTTTGGGGCCAACGTGGGTGTTTTCCGCATCGAGAAACCCTCTGATGGTTACGTCGACAACGCGCAGAACCTCTATGTGCGTGATGGCGAGCAGGTCAACAAAGGGCTGGAGATCAGCGTGTTCGGCGAGCCCATCGACGGCCTCCGGTTGATGGCCGGCGGCACCCGCATGACGTCCGAACTCAAAAACACCGCGGGCGGCCTCAACGATGGCAACCACGCCATCGGCGTGCCGACGTTTCAGCTCAATGCCAGCGTGGATTGGGATGTCCCGGGTATCGAAGGTGCCGCGCTCAGCGCGAGGATGTTGCGCACGGGCGGGCAGTACGCTGACCAGGCCAACAACCTGAGCTTGCCGACCTGGAACCGTTTCGACGCTGGCGCACGTTATAAGATGAAATTCGTGGAGAAAGACCTGACGTTGCGCGTCAATGTGGAAAATATTACCGATAAGAACTACTGGGCCTCGGCGAACGGCGGCTACCTTTCGCAGGGGGATCCGCGGTTGGTGAAGTTTTCGGGGACTGTTGATTTCTGATCAGAAGCGGAACACGGAGCGTCCCTGGCGACATCCGTGGGAGCAAAGCTTGCTCGCGATAGCGGTAGACCAGCCAAACCCGTTATCGACAGACCTGCCCCAATCGCGAGCAAGCTTTGCTCCCACAGCGGGTGGCGTTGGGCTGGATATTCGGCTCGACACTAACCCTCTGTGGCGAGGGAGCTTGCTCCCGCTGGCGTGCGCAGCAGGCCCCTGCATTTCTTCTGGGAAACCGCATCGTCTGGTTTTGCGGCTGCTGCGCAGCCGAGCGGGAGCAAGCTCCCTCGCCACGGGCGGTGTCAGGGCTGGCGTCATCGCGAGCAGGCTCGCTCCCACAGGAGGGCAGGGCTGTTGCAGATGTTCATCACTGCCGGGTGTGGGAGCAGCAGATGCTGTGTTCACCGCCGCCCAGTGTGGGAGCGGGCTTGCTCGCGAAGAGGGTGGCACATTCAATATTGATGCAAGCTGACCCGCCGCTTTCGCGAGCAAGCTTTGCTCCCACAGTGCGTGGCGTTGGGCTGGATATTCGGCTCGACACTAACCCCTGTGGCGAGGGAGCTTGCTCCCGCTGGCCTGCGCAGCAGG
>NZ_JABWRA010000071.1:0-25508 GCF_014268705.1 Pseudomonas sp. SWRI179
ACGTTCAAGGACGTAGCGAAGCCCGCGGTTGGGGGCGTGTACTGACTGACGTTGCCGGATACCCTGTGGCGAGGGAGCTTGCTCCCGCTGGGCCGCGAAGCGGCCCCCTTGAATCCGGCAGTAAACTCAAGATTTTGGGCCTGCTGCGCAGTCCAGCGGGAGCAAGCTCCCTCGCCACAGAAGCGGGTTCGCTTGCGGATCTCAGCGCCTGATCATCTTTAACTCATTGAGCAACCCCAGCAACGTCTGCAATTTTTCTTCCCCCAGTTTTTCCTGCAAACGCTGATAGTTCGCTTCCATGCTCTGGCTCATCGAATCGAAGCTCGCCTGCCCTTGCGGCGCCAGGCGCACCAGCACCCGTCGCTGATCCTGTTCGGCCTTGCGCCGCACCACCATGCCCGCCGTTTCCATGCGCACCAATACGCCGGTCATGCTGGGCTTGAGGATGCAGGCCAGTTCGGCCAGGCGATTGATTTCCAGCTCGTCGTGCTGGCTAAGGATACGGATGACCCGCCATTGCTGCTCGGTCAAGCCGTGTTGGTTGAGGGAAGGCCGGAAAAAACCCATGGCCGCTTCGCGGGCCTGGAGCAGGGTCAGGGTCAAGGATTGGCGCGGCTGGGGCATGGATTAGGTTCGCGAGAAGATTTAGTTAATGAGTTAACTAAATCTTAACAGCTTCCAACCCATGCCGGACGCTCCGTTCACAGAATCTGGATCAAGCGATGGCCCTTGTGGCGAGGGAGCTTGCTCCCGCTGGGCTCTGTAGGAGCTGGCGAAGGCTCGGGCCGCGTTCGGACGATCTTTTGATCTTTCGCTTGAGGTTCAAATGTCTGGAAAAAGATCGCAGCCTCGCTCCGCTCGACAGCTCCTACAGGCCCAGCGGGAGCAAGCTCCCTCGCCACAGGGAAGCGCTCGGTATCGCTGCGAGCTCAAGCGCCCTTGATCACCCCCTTGAGCACTTGCTTGAAATGCTCGACCTGTTCCTCGCTGAACTGGCCGAACACCTTATCCTGCTGTTCCTTGGCAATCGCCCAGAGCCCCTCAGTCTCATCGATGCCCTTGACCGTCAGGCGTACCCGCTCGCCTTCATCGCTCACCAGGCCCTTGCGCTTGAGGTTGGCCACGGCTTCTTCGATCTCGCGCACCGGCATTGCCACTTCCCGCTGCAGGTCGCACAGGTTCAGCCCGGCGTCGTTCTCCAGCACCATCAACATCCGCGCTTCGCTGGTGCGCAAGCCGGTGGACAACTGACGCGGCTGGTAACTGGCCTGGTAGGCTCGCAGCGCCTGGGTCATCAGGTAATACAGGTTGTGGCTCAAGCGGCCTTGAAAATGACTGCTGGGGGACTGGCCCTCCTCCCGTTTGGTCATGCGCGTGTGAGGCAAGACCATCGAGTAAGCGCCCTGGTGGTAGAGCAACGGCGAACGGCCGAAATCATCAAAGGCCACGACCTTGCCGATCATGATCCAGTGATCGCCACCATCGACCTGCTGGAATTTTTCGCAGTGAAAACGCGCCGAGCAGTCCACAAACACCGGGGCACCGCCTTCGCCGGCCTCGAATTCGATTTCAGCGAAGCGATCATCCTTAGGTCGCGCGAAATTGTTTGACAGGTCGATCTGGTCGGCGGCCAACACGTTCACCGCGAAATGACTGGCGGCCTCGAACACGTCGTGGCTGCTGGAGCGCTTATCGATGCTCCACAGGATCAGCGGTGGATCCAGGGACACCGAGTTGAAACTGTTGGCCGTCACCCCGACCTTGCGGCCATCTTCAGTGGCGGCGGTGACCACGGTCACGCCGGTGGCAAAGTTACCCAGGGCCCGGCGGAACGCGCGGGTGTCGAAAGTGGTATCACAAAGACTGGACATGCAAGACTCCCGGCCGCCTCAAGGGACGGCCTCGATTATTGTTCTAGGGACACGCGGTCAAACCATGGAAGGATCGGGATCGAGCCCCATCAGCTCACGACCGAGGATCTGCGCGCAGACGTCGTAGTCGGTGTAGGCATGGGCCCCGGTCAGGTGGGCGTCGCGGAACAGCCGTTGCAACTCGTTGCTCTCGAACCAGGCGCCGCCGCCGGCGGCCTCCATCAAGCGGTCGACGGCCTGGATGCACATCTTGGTGGCGTAACCCTGGTTGGTCCGCCAGAACGCCAGGGTTTCCCGGCTGGGGTACGCGTGGCGCTCGCCGTGTTCGGCGTGCTCCTGCCAGGTTTTTTCCAGGAAAGCACGGGCCGCCGCCACCTGATGGGTAGACTCGGCCAGGCGCATCAATGCCGGGGTGGCGGCACCGACGGCCGCGCCCGTGTAGGCCCGCACGCGGTTGCGGGTTTTCTCGCGAAAGACCTCCAGCATGCGCTCCGCCACGCCCAGGCTGACCGTGGAGAAACCACTGGCGAAGTACGGCCGGTACGGCGAGTAGAAAATCTTGCTGTCCGGGTACAGGCCGAATCCACCGGACTTGCCTTCCATCATGTCCTTGGCTTTCTGGATCCGGTGTTCCGGCACGAAAGCGTTGTCGATGATCAAGGTCTTGCTGCCACTGCCGCGCATGCCCACCGCGAACCAGTCATCGCGAATGTCATAGTCGCTGCGCGGCAGCACCGCAAAGCAATAGTCCTGGGTGCCTTCGGCGTTTTTGCGGCGAAACCCCACGATCGCCCATTCGGCATGATCGCAGCCGCTGCTCCAGCCCATTTCACCGCTGAACATCACGCCGCCGTCGGCCTCTTCGGTGCGGCCAAACGGTGCAATGCTGCTGCTGGCGGTGGCATCCGGGTCATCACCCCAGACTTCCTCCTGGGTCTTGGCCGGGAACATTGCCAACTGATGGCTGTGGGTGCACAACAGGCTCATGGCCCAGGCCGTGCTGGCACAGGCACCGGCCAACAGCGCGATGCAATCGGCGAACTGCGGCAGGGAAATCTCCAGGCCACCGTAGGGTTTGGGCTGGAAGGCCCGGTGCATGCCGATGCTCTTGAGCAAGGCGATATTTTCGGCGGGCACGCTACGGTCTTTCTCCGCTTGGAAGGCGTTGGCGGCAATGGCCGGCAGGAGGGGCTTGAGGTCTTCGAGCAGCGGGTTTGGCTTTTTCATGGACGGGCTCTTTTATTATTGGCGTCTGCCGTTCCCGCCTTTGCCCGGCAACCCGGGGCGCACAAACAGCGGGATCAGTGATTAAGGCCGGTCCAGTATGGGCAATCGCGGGAAGGTGAAAAATGCACCTTCCAGATCCAAGATTGTACTTTTCATGGGGCAGGCTTCGGCCTCCGTGGCGCCCTCGGTCAAATCCCCCGGCACGGATGATCAAGACAAGCGCCCTGCCAAGGCTCTTAATAGGGCCATCCCTTGCCAAGCCTTGCGTAGGCGTGGCAACGGCGTTCTCTTTCACTTTGTCAGGTTGCGTCATGATCACTATCGAAACGCCCACCTATTACACGGCCACCAAGAAATACAACCTCAGCTTCCCCACGCTGGAACAGGACGTGGACGCCGACGTCGTGATCATTGGCGGTGGTTTCTCCGGCATCAATACTGCGCTGGAACTTGCTGAAAAAGGCATCACCAACATCGTGGTGCTGGAGGCGCGTTACCTTGGGTTCGGCGGCACCGGGCGCAACGGCGGGCAGATCATGGCCGGCATCGGTCATGACCTGGAAAAGATCAAGAAGGACGTGGGTGAGGACGGCTTGCGCCAAGTCTTCGAGATCAGCGACCTGGGTGCCGACATCATCAAGGACCGCATCGCCAAGTACGCCATCGATGCCGATTTCTGCCACGGTTACGGCTACATGGGTTTCAACGCCCGCCAGGAAAAAACCCTGCGGGCCTGGGAAAAAGATTTCAAGTCGATCAACAGCAAGCACGAGATCCGCTTCCTTGGCGGCTCCGACGTGCAGCAGATCATCGGTTCCAAAGCCTACGGCAGCGCGTTGCTGCACATGGGCGGCGGACATGTGCACTCGCTGAACCTGTTGCTGGGTGAAGCCAAGGCGGTGGTCGGCCACGGCGTGCGGATTTTCGAGAACAGCCCGGCCCTGGAAGTCAGCTATGGCGAGCGCATCACCGTGCGCACCGGGCGCGGCTCGGTCAGGGCCAGCAAGCTGCTTTGGGCCTGCGACAGTTTCCTCAACAAACTGGAACCGGAACTGCACCGCTCGACCATCAACACCTACGCCTTCCAGATGATGACCGAGCCGTTGTCGGACGAACTGATCCAGCGCATCAGCCCGATTCGCGGCGCCTACAGCGACATTCGCCCGGTGATCGACTATTACCGCGTCACCAACGAAAACCGCCTGCTGTTCGGTGCCGCAACGCCGTTGGTGGAACACATCCCCCAGGATCTCAAGGCCTGGAACCGGCGCCTGATGCTGAAGATCTTCCCGTACCTCAAGGACGTGAAGATCGACCTGGCGTGGGGTGGTCCGATGGCCTGCAGCCCGAACCTGTTCCCGCAGATCGGCACCCTGCCCGGGCGCAGCAACGCGTTTTTTGTCCAGGGGTACTCAGGCTTTGGCGTCACACCGAGCCACATCATCTGCAAGGTACTGGCCGAAGGCATGAGCGAAGGCTCGGCGCGCTACGACCTGGTCAGCTCGATCCACCGCCCGACCATCATCGGCAAGGATGCCATTCGTCCGTTGCTGCTGACGGCCGGCAAGTCCTGGCATCAGCTGTCGGGCTACTGGAATGGCCGGCGCTGACCGCCATGATGCCAGTCAGCCATGCGAAACCTCTGTAGGAGCGGGCTTGCTCGCGAAAGCGGTGGGTCGGGCAGCATTGATGGCGACCGTTGCGCCGTCTTCGCGAGCAAGCCCGCTCCCACAAATCCAGCGGCTTCACTGATCGGCACTAGACATACACACCCTCTTTTTTCAATCATCAGGAGTCACTGCCATGCCCCTTATCACCCTCGAAAAAGACATCCAGCTGTCCGACCTGGACGCCTGGGGCACCGTCGCCGATCTCGGCTCGCAGATTCTCGAAGGCGAGGTCAAGGCCTTCGGCAAGATGACCTTCGGCGCCCCCACCGACCCGGTCAGCAGCGCCTACTTCGGCACCACCCAAGGCAAGTTCCGGATGGTCTACCCGTTCGCCGAACAAGCCACCGTGGTCACCGGTGAAGTGGTCCTCACCGACGAGGCCACCGGCCAGAGCACCCGCTACAAGGCCGGCGACAGCTGGTTCGTGACCAAGGGCACGCCGGTGCTGTGGGAAGTGGTCAGCGAAAGTTTCGTCAAGCACTACTTCGCGGTAGCCTGACCGGACAGGGCTGCCGGCCCCACCGGCAGCCCACTTGCGAAGGTTGCGACCATGAACGTCATCCCGACCCAGGACATCGCCGGCCAGTGCCTGCACGCCTTCACCCAACTGGTCCCGGTCAGCCGGGCGGCGTTCTATTGCGTGGATCGACACCTGCAAGTCCATGACTTCAGCCTCCATGGGATGAGCGGCGAGATGCACCGCGACTACCTGGACAACTACCGACAGTTCGACCCGCTGCACCCGCGCCGCTGTGCGCCCAGCGAACTGGCCGTGGTGCCGTTGGGCCTGGCGATGGCCCGCCAACCGCTGCGTGACAACCATCGTTATCGCGACTTCCTGCAACGCTACGGTGTGGTCGACGTGGTGGAAGTCTTTGCCCATCGCGACGGTCAGCCGCAAGCGGCTATTTCGTTACTGCGCACCGCAGAGCAAGGCATCTTCACCCCTCAGCAGTTGAGCCAACTCAGCGCGTTGCAGGCCTTGCTGCAACTGGCCGTGGCCCATTTGCCGGCCCATGAGGACGCGCTGGCCGACCTGACACCCAAGGAGCGCCAGATCGCCTGGCTGCTGCGCCAAGGCGTCAGCAACAAACAATTGGCCCGGGAACTGGAGGTGGGTTTGCCGACCATCAAGACTCACCTGATCCACCTCTTCCGCAAAGTCGGCGTGAGCAGCCGCACCGAGTTGGTCAGCGCGCTGTTCCTCTGATCAACCATTCGGTTGATAGGCCGCCGTTGCCCGGCGCCTCATGATCCGAGTGGTTAATTCAACCACCGGAGCCTTGCAATGAGCACATCTTCAGACTGGATCACCGTCGGCGCCCTGGCCGATGGCTTTGCCCCCGAGGCCTTCATCCTGCCCAACCTGGCCGACCTGGACGGCAAGACCTTCACCCTGCATTTCGCCAATGGCTGGCAGATCGAGCATCGCTTCGAGCAGGACACCCTGACCTGGAACGCCGCCGATGGGCACTCCAGCGGCACCGCGCCCTACCGGGCCACTTCGGTGCGCCCGGGCCTGTACCTGGTGGACTTCATCAAGCGCGAAGGCGAGCTGACGTCGTCGATAAGCCTGGTGCTCGATACCGCCAACGCCGCGTTCACCGCCGTGATCGGCCGCATGCCCAGCCAGGAACAGACCGGCGAAGGCCTCTACCTCCGCGCGTTGGCCGGCAAGCCACTGACCTCGGTTCAAGCGCAGTTCCTCCACGGCAGCCTCGATCGTCCCTGGCAGCCTGGCCTGTGCCCGCACGCGCCGACCACCGAACTGGTGGGGCTGCGCAACCTGTATCGCTACAGCCCGAGCGAAGTCTACGAACACATTTACCTCAACGACCAGTTCTACGCCTGGCAGTGCCTGAAGGGCGTTGAACAAGGCCTGTGCGACACCGATCGCTGCGACACCTACAAGATCGCCGACCAGTTATACCTCTTCGTCTGGCGGGAAAAGATCATCCCGACCCTGGGCCTGGTACTGATCGACCTGCAACAGCACCGCAGCGACGGCAAGATCTTCGGTTACGCCGGCGCGGCGTTCGATGAGTTTTCCAATTTCCCGGTCAGTTCCTACTGCCAAGTGCTCAATCAGACGGAGTATCCCGATGCCTGACTCACGCACCGTGGTGATCACCGGTGCCGGCACCGGCATCGGTGCCGCTTGCGCCCGGCTGTATGCCGGCGAAGGCGCCAACCTGGTGCTGATCGGCCGCCGCCGCGACCCCCTGGAAGCACTCGCCGAGGACATCGGTGGCTTGGTGTTGGTGGGCGATGCGGCCTGCCCGAGCACCTGGGACAGCTTCATCGAGCAGATTCACGCGCGTTACGGCCGACTCGACGTGTTGCTGGCCTGTGCCGGCGGCTTGGGCATGGGCAGCGCCACCGAGACTCAGCCATCGACCTGGGAAGCCGCCCTGCGCAGCAATCTCGACAGCGCTTTCTACAGCGCCCGGGCGTGCCTGCCTCTGTTGCAGGAAAGCGCCGGCAACATCGTGCTGATCGCCTCCATCGCGTCATTGGCGGCAGGCCCCCACGTGTGCGGCTACACCACCGCCAAGCATGCGTTGCTCGGCCTCAACCGCTCTCTGGCAAGGGATTACGGGCCTCACGGCGTACGGGTCAATGCGGTCTGCCCAGGCTGGGTGCGCACCCCCATGGCCGATGAAGAAATGCAGGCATTGATGCAGTTCCATGGCGAAACGTTGCAGCAGGCCTACGACCGGGTCTGCGCCGACGTGCCGTTGCGCAGGCCGGCCAGCGCGGAGGAAATCGCCAACGTCTGCCGTTTCCTGGCCTCGCCTGATGCGTCGATCATCACCGGGGCGACGCTGGTGGCCGATGGCGGCTCCAGCATCGTCGACGTGCCGACCCTGGCCTTCAGCCGGATGGAGGCCCGCGATGCCTGACGATCTGGATTTCAGCGGCCAAACCGTACTGGTCACGGGCGGCGCACAAGGTATTGGCCGGGCCATCGTTGAAGCGTTTGCCCTGCGCGGCGCTCGCGTGGTGATTGCCGACCTGGGCTTGGCCCGGGCCGAAGCAGTGGCCGGCGAATTGACCGCCGTGGGCTGTCAGGTGCAAGCGGTGGCGGTTGACCTGGCCGACGCAACGGCGATCTTCGACATGATGACCGCGCTGGAACAACGCTTGGGGCGGCTGGACATCCTGGTGCACAACGCCGGGTATTTCCCGCTGACGCCGTTCGCCGAGATCACCCCGGCGATACTGCAACGAACGCTGGCGGTGAACCTGTCGGCGCTGTTCTGGCTGACCCAGGCCGCATTGCCGATGTTCCGGCGCCAGGGCCGGGGCTGCGTGCTGGTGACCTCCTCGGTCACCGGCCCGCGGGTGGCGTATCCGGGGCTCAGCCACTACGCGGCCTCCAAGGCCGGGGTCAATGGTTTCATTCGCAACGCCGCGCTGGAACTGGCGGCCGAGAATGTCCGCGTCAACGGGGTTGAACCGGGCATGATCGCCACACCGGCCATGGCCAACCTGGGCGACGACGAGGTCAACCAGGACATCGCCCGCCGAGTACCGCTGGGTCGTTTGGGCCAACCGAGCGACATCGCCGGGGCCATGTTGTTCCTGGCGTCGAGCCTGGCTGGCTATGTGACTGGGCAGACGTTGGTGGTGGATGGGGGTTCGACTTTGCCGGAGGTTTGAACCTACGGGAGCGGTGCCTTGCTGACGATGGTGGTGAATGTAACACCGCCTTCGCGAGCAAGCCCGCTCCCACACTTTCCAATGTCATCCAAAAATCATGCTCATCACAAATCCCTTTGTGGGAGCGGGCTTGCTCGCGAAAGCGCTGGTTCAGACTGCAAAGCTATTGGATATATCCACTCAAGCCACACCCTGGCCCACCTGCAAACGACTGGAACGAAACGCCTTGGGCGACTGCTCGAACTGCTTCTTGAACGAACGGCTGAAATGCGCCGAATCGGTGAAGCCCCACTTGTAGGCGATCGAGGTAATGGACTCGTCCCGCAGGAACGGGTTGATCAGGTCATCGGCGCTGCGCTTGAGCCGGGCTCGCTGGATGTAGCGACACACGCTGTCATCCTGTTCTTCAAACAAACGATACAGATGCCGCACCGAAATATTCAGCCGATTGGCCAGTCCCACGGGGCTGAGGCCTGGCTGGGTAAGTGATTCGTCGATGACCTTCTGGACATAGCTGCGCAAATGGCTGCCCTGCAACGCCACCCCTTCGTCACGGCCATCGCTACCCTGTTCCAGCGCCGAGCCCAACAGAGAAACGAAGGCACTGTGCAAGGCTTCACCCTCGCCCGCCGCGCCCTCGCCGTCGGGTGTGTCCTTGCACAGTTGATCCATCAATACATGCAGCATCCGCCCACACGCCTTGCTGGACGAAACCTTGCCAAAGGTCTTGGTTTCCCCGCCCAGTTGCCGCGACACGTCCTGGCGAGACAAGGACAGCACCGCGTGCTCGATCAGGCCGAACGGGGTGATCTCAAGCGCGCCTGCCGAATCCATCAACAACAATTCACCGGGCGCCAACTGGATGCTCCGGCCGTTCTGGGTAATGCGGCAGTAGCCGCTGCGCTGGCTGACCAGGAGGCAATCCTGGTCATCATCATGATCGGCGTTGGGGGAGTGACGCTTGATGTTACCGGCGTTGGTCCGCAGGTTGGCGAGGGCAAGGCCTCCCCGATGAAAATTCGACACTTCACCAATGAACAGCGCGCGATTGAAGGCCAGCTCGGTATCGAAGTGGCCGCAAGTCGCCCGCAGATCCCGGTTCCAGGTGTCCAGACCGTCCTGCCCAACCTGTTGCATGCTCATGGCATTCTCCGCAGTGGCTTTTTGTTTTTGTGCGGCAATAGTTAACATGTTATCTATATGCGCGCAACAAGTACCTGATCGCCAGAGCAGTAGCAGGAATAATGCCAGGACAGCACAACAGAATCAGAGCGTTGCCAATACCCGCTGCAGGCCGCTCAAGGTCGCCAGCAGGACGCCGCGCTGCTCGCGGCTCAACGGGATATAGCGACGAAAGGCCGGCATGCGATTGACCACTTCGCTACCGCCCATGTGTTCCAGGCGCACGCACCACTGGCGGCCCTGCAGATCGATGCGCAGCCGCTTGAAATCCAGCGGCATGAGGGCCTGATACAACACGCGGTCCTTCTCCACGGCCGCCTGTAGCATGGCCGCCAGGCCACTGCGCCCGTCCCGCTGCCGGCAACGAATGCCACTGCGCCGGACAGCCCCGCCGTGGTGCAATTCCAGGCGCGCCGTGCCCTCTCGGGAAGCAGGCAGGCGTAGCACGAATTCGGTCATCACCAGGTGCATCAACAACTGCGATTCGGTGCGCTCGACAATTTCCAACTGCAAGCTGCCGTCGTCGGTGACTGCCGTGGCGACGGTCGGGGCTGTGAGCTCGAATCGCGCCAATGCGAGGTTGCGCCGCACATGTTCCAAGGTCACCCCGGGCCGATACCCGGCCGGGGCGCGCTGGGCGCTGAATACCTCAGACAGCTTTTGCAGCAGGGTCGACAAACTCGCCCGCAGGTTGCCCTGGCTCATGGGAAAACTCCTTGGCCAGCACGTCTTCCACCGACGCTGGCTTGAATGGATTGACCTTCTGCACCACCAGGGTCCAGAACAAGGCGTACGCCGCGGTGCCGCCGAGCATCACCGCGAAGGGCACGTAGATGTCCGCCGGATTCATGCCGGGCGGCGTGATAAACCACATGCCCAGCAGGATGCCGACACTGGACAGGATCTGCGGCAACGGGAACCACGGTGAGCGATAGGCCCGTGGCAGATCAGGGCGACGAATCCGCAGGCTGACCACCGACACGGTCACCAACAGGTAGGCAAAACTCCAGGCGCACACCGCCGCCAACACCAGGTGCATGATGTTGTCGGGATTGCCGCCCAGCCACCACGCATGCAGGCAAGGAATCAGCATCGCCACCAGGATGCACAACAGCGGTGTCTTGAAGCGAGGATGCAAATAAGTGAAGACCTTCGGCAATGCGCCGTCCACCGCCATGCCGTAGAGAATCCGTGGCACGCCCGCCATCAAGGTGTTGATGGTCGCCGCACCGGCGAACAGAAAGCCGATGCCCAGCCACATCGGGCCGATATCGCCCATGACCTGTTCGGCGAACCGTGGAATCGCCATGGGGGTGTCCAGCAGATGCACGCCGCTGGTGGCATCGAGCAGCACGTTTTCCACCTGGCGCTTCATTGCCGCACCGTAGATGAACATGCAGGTGGCGACGCTGAACAAGCCCAGCATCATCGCCCGGGGCATGCTCCGGGCGGAATTGCGCAGGTCCGGCGCCAGGGGCGTGACGAATTCGCAGCCGACGAACATGAACATGGCCATGCCCACCAACGACAACACCGTGACCAGATCGGTGCCCACCACGGAGGCGCCGAACCAGCCCTCCAGCTCCACCGCCGGCGCGGCGATCAGGCCCAACACGCCGAACACCATCAGGGTGGTCCACATGCCGAATGTCAGGATGATCTCCGCCCGGCCAAAGGCGCTGACGCCGAACGCATTGAGCACGCCAAACACCACCACGAAGCCCACGCCCAGCAACCAGGAACCGCCCGCCGATTCGGCCAGGGTGTTGAGGTGCTCGAAGTTCACCAGGGCCATGACCCCGGCCAGGATGGTCTCGGCGGTGCCGGCGAACACATGGACTATCAGATAGGCCGACAAGGTGCCGGTAATCGCGAAGAAACGGCCCATGCCACAGTTGATGTAGTCATAGACCGAGCCGGTGGTGGGAAGAATCGACGCGGCCTCGGCGAACGTCGTCGCCTGGGCCAGCATCATCACCACGGCGATCAGCATCGCCATGGCAAAGGCGCTGCCGCCGATGCCAAAGCCCATGGTCGCGGTGAGAATCACGGGGCTTGCCATGATCAGGCCAATGGTGCTGGCCAACGCGGTGGGAAAACCCACCGAACCCCGGTTCAAGTGCTCGGTGAGCCTGTCATTGATCGACATGGTGCAAGGTCCTCGAAAGCGCATTTTTAGTATGGATGCCACAGCCGTCCAGGACCCGGCGATCATGCCTTCCCCAACCGGTCCCTGATCGAAACGGCGTTGCGTGCAGCCTTACTCTGCGCCGCCCCGCCCCAGGCGTCTTGCCCATGTCTGCCGGTGGTTTTGTTGCTGCCTGCCAACACCGCCACGCTGGCGGCCTGGGTCAACTCCTTGGCAGGCAGGTGAAAGACTTCCCCGGGTGCCGCTCCCTTTAATGCGCGCTCTGCTGTCCTATCACACTGGGGAATCCACCATGGAGCACACACGCCGTACACCTTTGCTGCGCAACGCCATCGGTTTGGGCATCGCCCTGCTGGTCGCCGACTCATCGGCCCAGGCCTATGAGCTTTACGCCGACGAAGACACCACCGTCACCGGTAACTTCCTGGCGGTCTACGGACTGTTCAACAGCCGCAAGAACTATGACGGCACCACCGGTGGTTCGAGCTGGCGCGAAGGCTTCATCAAGTATGGCCTGAGTATCGACCAGACACTCGGCGGCCTGGGCAGTGTCTACGGGACGGCCAACCTGGTCAGCTCCGGCACTTGGGGCGATGGCGATGCGGCCGGCCTGAGCGATGGCTCCGAACGCACCACCCAGTTCGACGAAGCCTTTGCCGGCTGGCGCTCGGGGGACTTGTTCCCGGCATTGGGCAAGGACGGTGTCGACCTGTCCTACGGCCGCCAAGTGATTACCCTCGGCGACGGTTTCATCATCAATGACGACGGCCTGAACCTGGGCAAAGGCGTGGCCGATGGCGAACTCAACCGCGGCGGCGCCTATTACCTGGCGGCCCGGCATGCCTTCGACGAAACCGCCGTCGTGCGCCTGGGCGGCAAGGACGGCGTGCATGGCAGCCTGATGTGGATCAAGTCCAACAACCGCGCCCAGGCCAACACCGAAATGGCCGCCGGCACCCTGGAATACACCGCCGCACCGGGCACCGTGGGGCTGACCTATATCCATGGCCTCGATGTCGACGACCGCTACGCCAGCGACTTCCAGAAACAGCGCGACGGCATGGACATCTACAGCCTGCGTGGCGCCGGCAATGCCGGCATCGAAAATGCCCATTTCTCCTTCGAGTACGCCTGGCAGGACAAGGACGCGGGCCCGGAGAAAGCCTGGTACGCCGAAGCCGGCTACACCTTCGCCGACCTGCCCTGGACGCCGGACCTGACCTATCGCTACAGCCGCTATTCCAAGGATTGGGACTCGATGTTCAACGGCCAGAACCGTGGCTACGGCACCTGGTTCCAGGGTGAAGTGGCGGGCAACTACGCCGGGCCCTTCAACAGCAACACCGCCATCCAGCACGTCGGCCTCAAGCTCAAGCCGGCGGAAAACGTGACCCTTGGCGCGCTGTTCTTCGACTACCAGACCCTGCACAGCCGCCAAGCGATGAACCTTGATGCCCGGGAGCTGGACCTGTACGTGGAATGGGCGGTGAATGAACACTTGATCGTCACGCCGCTGGTGGGTTTGTACAAGCCTGAGAAGGCTGCGGACAACGGGGGCAATCAGGTGGGCGGCAACGGCACCAACGTCTACAGCCAGTTGGTGGTGGCGGTTCCGTTCTAGACGACCGACCTTAGGAGCTGCCGAAGATGCGATCTTTTGATCTTTCGCTTGAGATTCAAGTGTCTGGGGAAAGATCGCAGCCTCGTTGCACTCGTCAGCTCCTACTGCAACATGGTCTGGATCTGATGGGTTGCCTGCCGGGTGCTTTGCGCCAGCTTGCGCACCTCATCGGCCACCACCGAGAAACCGCGCCCGACATCTCCGGCCCTGGCCGCTTCGATCGCGGCGTTCAAGGCGAGCAGATTGGTCTGGTCGGCAATGCCCTTGATCACCCCCACCACCGTGGCAATCTGGGCGTAGGTCACCTGGTTCTGTTCCAGCATGCGCTGGTGGGTGGACTGGGCCGAGCGCTCATCGCTGATATCACGCACCGCACCGATGACCCGCACCAGTTGCCCATGGGGGTCACGTACCGCCCGACCGCGTTCGCGGCACCAGATGTAATCCCGGCTCTTGTGACGCATGCGGTATTCGAAGACGTATTCGCCGCTGCCCTGGGAACCGAGAATCTCGCGGTCGAAAATGGCCATGATCTTCGGCAGGTCATCCGGGTGGGTGATGCCGACCTGGGCATCCCAGCCATCGGGCAGGTCGCCAGGACCGTACCCCAGCAGCGCACGGAACTGACTGGAAAAACGCATGCCACTGGCCGGGTGCTGGAGATCGCCGTCGACCACGGTAATGTCCCAGCAGCCTTCCGTCAGGGTCGACTGCAACAGCTCCCAGATCTGCGTGTCCTGGCGATGTTGCTGTAGCTGCTGGTTGTATTCGCCCAAACGATGTTCAAGCACCTGCTCACGCTCGCGGGCTTGCTCCAGTTGCTGGCGAGCCAGGTGCAACTCATGCTCGCTTTGCTGCCAGCGCAAGGTTTGCGCTTGCACTTGTGCCTCGGCCTGGTGCAACCGCGCGGCGACGCTCGCCATTTGCCCCGCATACTGTTCAAGGACCGTCCGCAGTGGCGGATACGCATCGAGCATCGGCGTGGTCTGCCTTTCACCGGCCAGCACACGCTGCACCTGGGCAATCAACGCCAATTTCTGTTTGTTGGTCTGGAGAAACATCGCCCGCCCCTTTGCCCATCAAGTCAAAACCGAATCTGATCGCAAACCGGCCAGGCTGGCTTGTCCCTGGCTGCACAGGACCTTGCTCCTGGCTGCCAATCGCTCGGGCTGGCAGCCACAGACATACCGCGCGGCAGGCACAGTCAAGCCGGGCGGTGGCGCCGGGATTACCCTCGGGCTTTCCCTTGTTCGCGATCAGGAAACCCTCATGAGCGATATTGCCCTGCTGCCTCAGGTCGAAGCCTTCCTCGCTAGACATCACGCCCTGTTCATCGACGGTGGCTACGTCGAAAGCCAGAGCCGCCAGACGTTGGACGTCGTCAACCCCGCCACCGGCCAAGTCATCGCCCAGGTCAGCGACGCCGCCCCCGGCGACATCGATGCGGCGGTGGATTCGTCCCGTCGCGGTTTCAAGCAATGGTCGCAAACCGCGCCAGCGGTTCGCGGCCATGTGCTGCTCAAGTTGGCGGACCTGTTGGAGCGCAACCGCGAAGAACTGGCGCAGATCGAAACCTGCCAGTCGGGGAAGATCATCCACATCTCCCGGGCCTTCGAAGTCGACCAGGCCGCGCACTTCCTGCGTTACTACGCCGGCTGGGCGACCAAGATCGGTGGCGAGACGATCACCCCCTCGTTGCCGTCCTTCGCCGGGGAACGCTACACCGCGTTCACCTTGCGTGAACCGGTCGGGGTGGTGGTCGGTATCGTACCGTGGAATTTTTCCACCATGATCGCCATCTGGAAACTGGCCTCGGCCCTGGTCACCGGCTGCAGCATCATCATCAAGCCCAGCGAGTTCACCCCGCTGACCATCCTGCGCATCGCTGAACTGGCCATGGAAGCCGGGCTGCCGGCCGGTGCCCTGAACGTATTGACCGGTGGCGGCCAGGTGGGCAAAGGACTGATCGAGCATCCTGGGACCAATAAGGTGTCATTCACCGGTTCCGTGCCCACCGGCCTGGCGGTGGGCCAGGCGGCCATGGGCGCCGGGTTGACCCGTGCGACCTTGGAACTGGGCGGGAAGAATGCCGCGGGGTTCCTGCGTGATATCGATCCCGAGGTGGCGGTCAACGGCATCATCGAGGCGGGCTTCCTGCATTCGGGACAAATCTGCGCGGCGGCGGAACGGTTCTTCGTCCATCGCTCGCAGATCGAGTCGATCATGGACAAACTGGCCCAGCGCTTGAGTAAACTCACCATTGGCTCGCCCCTGGACGAACGCACCGAATTCGGCCCGGTGACCAACCACCAGCACCAGCACAAACTGGCGGAATTCTTCGCCAAGGCCCGCGCACAGAACAACACCATCGTCCATGGCGGCAAGCTGATCGAGGGGCCGGGTTGCTACGTCGAGCCGACCATCATCCTCGCCAACCGCCGCGACGACAGCCTGCTCAACGAAGAGACCTTCGGCCCGATCGCCACTTTTTTTCCTTACGACACTGAGGAAGAACTGCTGGAACTGATGAACGACACGCCCTACGGCCTCAGCGCCAGCCTCTGGACCAACGACCTGGGCAAGGCCATGCGCATGGTTCCCGCCATCGAAGCCGGCACCGTATGGGTGAACATGCACACCCTGCTCGACCCGGCCGTGCCATTTGGCGGCAGCAAATCTTCCGGGATGGGCCGTGAATTTGGCAGTGCATTCATCGATGACTACACCGAACTGAAATCGGTGATGATCCGCTACTGAGCGACAAAAGGGCTCTGGGACACTGCCCCAGAGCCTCATTCACCACACATACATTGTGGGAGCTGAGCTTGCTCGCGATAGCGGACTGTCAGTCAATGATGATACCGACTGACCGAAAGCCTTCGCGAGCAAGCCCGCTCCCACTGGGTAATGGGGTTGCACAAATCCGGGGTTCACCACGAACCCCCTGTGGGAGCTGAGCTTGCTCGCGATAGCGGACTGTCAGTCAATGATGATACCGACTGACCGAAAGCCTTCGCGAGCAAGCCCGCTCCCACGGGGCCTGCGGGTGAGTCAGGAAACGTGTTCGCGCGAGTTATTCGCCCAAGGCCTGGTTGAAGGACGTGTCGATAATCCCGGCGGTGGTCAGCGGGGCCGGCAGCGCCTTGACCTTGAACAGGAAGTCCGCCGTGCTTTGCAGGTCGGCGGCGGCCTGTCGGTCCACCGGGCCGATGCTCATGTGAGCCTGGCGCAACCAATGGCGCGAGACGTTCTGGTCGAGGTTGGCCTTTTTCGCCCACAGGTCCGCGTATGCGTCGGTGTGGGTGTCGACCCAGGCACGGGCCTGCTTCACCCGCCCGAGGAAGTCGGCAATGGCTTCGCGCTTGTTGTCGATGGCCGGTGTCGAAGCGGCAATGGCGCTGAGGCCGGGCATGAGGTTTTTCGCCGTCAGGATCGGCCGGGCGCCGGAGAACAGGATCTGCTGCGAGATGTAGGGTTCCCACACCGGAAAAGCATCAATGCTGCCCTGGGGCAAGGCCGCCGCCGCGTCGATCGGCATCAGCTTGATGAAGTCCACATGGTGCTCCGGCAGGCCGGCCTGCTCCAGGGCACGTAGGGTCAGTTGCTGGCTCCAGGCGCCTGGCCAATAGGCGACCTTCTTGCCCTTGAGGTCGGCGATGGTCTTGACCGGTGAGTCCTTGGGCACCAGCAGCGCGATGGTGTCCGGGTTCTGCCGCGAAACACCGATCAGTTTCACCGGAGCCTGTTTGGCAGCCAGGAACAGGAACCCCGAATCGCCGAGGAAACCCAGGTCCAGGTCGCCGGTATTCAGTGCCTCGGCCAGGGGCGCGGCGGCCTGGAAATGTTTCCAGTCGACGCGGTAGGGAGCGCCCTCAAGCACACCCGAAGCCTCCACCGAGGCCCGCACGTTGTAATAGTTCTGGTCGCCGACGTGCAGGACCAACGGCTCGCTGGCCTGGGACAACGGTGCGGCGAACAATGTGCTGAGGAGCAGAGAACGGAAGAACTTCATGAAGGCATTCCTGAATGGATTTCATAGAACATAACGCTCTTATAATCCCCACTAGAAATTCTTTTAACGCATAAGCTCATCGCCACAAAGCAGCCAGTGTCCAGGGTGCAACAATGCCGCAACAGACTGTTGGTTGGGTAACATCTCCTTGAAGCCACATTTCCCAGGCGAGCGCTTCGATTCTTCGGTCATCGATATACCCTCCAAAGCTATATCAATAACCGTAAGAAATAATCGATCTAAGCTGAGTCCTGAAGTGCCCACCGCGCCGGCTCAACCGATCAACCTCGCATACACTGGCCGGTCGATATTCCCCCCGGTCAGAATCACCGCCACCTTTTTCCCCTGCATCGCTTCACGCTCCTGCATGAGCGCCGCCAAGGCCGCGGCGCCCGCACCTTCGGCGAGGTTGTGGGTGTCGGTGTAATACACCCGCATGGCCTCGGCAATTTCAGCGTCGCTGACCGCTACGATCCGCGCCGCAGCGGCACCGTAGATGGCCAAGGCCTCGGGAATGGGTTTGCGCACGGCCAGTCCGTCGGCAAAGGTATTGGCCGAAGGGGTTTCGCAAAGTCTTCCCGTTTCAAAGGACGACTTCGCCGCGTCGGCCTCGGTGGACACGACGCCCACCACGCGGGTTTCCAGGCCCAAGGCATCGCGGGCGGCGATGACTGCGCAAATCCCCGATCCGCAGCCTATCGGCACGTAGACCGTATCCAGGTCCGGCACCGCCTGGAACAGCTCAAGCCCGTAGGTCGCCACGCCCTTGACCAATTCGGGATGAAACGGCGGCACCAGGTAGAGTCCCTGGGCGTGGGCCAAGCGTAAGGCCTCTTCGCGGGCCTCATCGAAATCGCGGCCATACTCGACCACCTCGCCGCCAAAGCCACGCATGGCGTTGTTCTTCTCCACCGAGTTACCTTGCGGCACGACAATCAACGCTTTCAAACCCAAGGCAGTGGCCGCCAGCGCCAGGCTCTGGCCGTGATTGCCGCGCGTCGCCGTGACGATGCCTTTTGCCTCCGGGTGTTCGCGCTTGAGCCAATGCACGAAGGTCAGGCCACCGCGCGCCTTGAAGGCCCCGGTCGGGGTGTGATTCTCATGCTTGACCCACACGGTGCAACCCAACCGTTCAGCCAGCAACGGCCAGGCGTATTGGGCAGTGGCGGGCATGAATTGATAGAGATGGCGGGCAGCCTGTTCAATGTCGTCGCGGGTCAGTGTGTGCATGGTGGGCCTCCAGGTTTTTGCCCAGTCTAATCAGCGCGCCATCGACGGGCTTTCAGAAAACTGACCTGACTTTCGGGCCCGCTCTTCACTACTATGCAGTCCATGAGCTCGCGAAACCGCCAACCGCCGCCCCCACCTGAACCGGTCCGTCGTATCGAGGCCGGTCCCTGGGCGATCGAATTGCTGCCCGGCTGCGCCTACGCCACTCGCTATGTCGCGGCCCAGTCAGCCATCGGCTTTGCCTTCGACAGCCAACGCGGCCTGCACGCCATCGGCAGCGACCGGGTCCGGCCGTTTGACGCGTTGCCCAACGGCCTGGCATTCGTTCCCGTCGGGTGCGACGTGTTCTCCGAATCTCCCGCTGGCGGTGAATACCTGCGCGTCGTGCGTACCGACGGTATGGCGTTACCGGGGACGCATGCATTCAACAATCGCATTGACCCGCAGGCCATCACCCTTGCGTTGAGAATGCGCAGCGCGCTGTTGCGTGCCACCGCAGAGGACGATTGGGAAGCCTGGGCGCTCGGTTTGGCTGAACGCGTGATCGACCACAAAGCGTTTTCACCACGCCCTCAAGGCTCCATCACGGACAGCCGGATGCGCCTGCTCGACGACTTCATCGACGTCAGTCTCGACAGCCCGGTGGGGGTCCAGGCCATGGCGGGGCTGCTTGGCTTGTCCGAGGGTTATTTCATGCGGGCGTTCAAGCAGGCGACTGGCAAAAGCCCGCACAGCTACCTGATCGACCGGCGCCTCGCCAAGGCACGGGCGCTGATGCGTGACTCAACCGCCCGGCTGACCGACATCGCACACACCTGTGGCTTCAACTCCCAGGCGCACATGACCACGCTGTTCAAGCAACGCCTTGGCATCAGTCCGGCACAGTTGCGCAGGTAGTTGTTCGGGCCTGATACACCGTTATCGCGAGCAGGCTCGCTCCCACAAAGGTCGGCGGTGGATTCCGATCCCTGGAACGCCTCGAAACCACTGTGGGAGCGGGCTTGCTCGCGAAGACGGCGTTACATCCAACATCTTCACCAACTGACCCACCGCTTTCGCGAGCAAGCCCGCTCCCACAAGGTGACCGCGTTCGCTTCAAGTCATGCGCGTGCGCAGCACGATGCCCGACTAACCAGCGGTGACGGTCATGCCGCCGTCCGCCATGACCACCGCACCGACCACAAAACTCGCACGGTCCGAGGCCAGGAACGCCACCACCTCGGCAATTTCCTGCGGCTGTGCAGCCCGACCGATGGGCGCAGCTTCACCGTGCTGGGCGAGGAACGCCGGACCGTCCTCGACCACGTCATTGAGGATGTTGGTGACCACATCGCCAACCCCGATGGCATTGACACGAATACCCTGCTCGATGACTTCCAGCGCCAAGGTGCGCGTCAGTTGCGCCAGGGCACCCTTGGAGGCGGTGTAGGCGGCAATGGTCGGGAAGGCAAAATAGGACGCGTAGGAGGCAATGTTGACGATGGCCCCCGACTTGTTGGGCATCATCGCCTTGACCGCTTCGCGTGAGTGCAGGAAGGCGGCGGTGGCGTTGACCGCCTGGAGGCGTTCCCAGTCCTGGCGCGTCATGTCGATCACCAACTTGTTGATGATGATCCCGGCGTTGTTGACCAGGATGTCCAGCCGGCCGAACTGCTCGACGGCCAGGCCGACGGCGCGCTCGGCGGCGCCATCCGCGGTGATGTCGGCCTCCAGCGGCACCAGGCCCGGGCGGGCCAACTCATGGACGGCGGGGTTGATGTCTTCAGCCACCACCTTGGCGCCGCGGGCATGCAACAGCAATGCGACAGCCCTGCCGATGCCACTGGCAGCGCCGGTGACCAGCGCAACCTTGCCTTCGACTTCGTGGGGAACAGTGGGTTGGATATCGGTCATGATCGCTCTCCTGCGTGAGCGGGCAGACGAGACATTCGCCGGCCCGGCGCCCATGGGCGCTGTCGTTATCGACGGCTTCACTGTCTCCCATCGGCGGATGCCGGGCTTTCGCAGGCTTGCTGGGACTGTCGCAGTCTTGCGCGAATCTATCCTCGCCGGCTCACGCCCATGGCCCCTACGCGGCATAGGCCGAAACTCCCACCCCGCCTGGGAGTATCAGCCGATGCCCAATTGCCCTGCGCTTCCCCATAGTTGCGGTCAATGGTCAACGGTCAGGCCTTGATGACCGCATGCTCTGGAGAAACTCATGACTATTCGCGAGCAAGACTCAGCACTGCTGAGCGATCCAGCCTCGCTATACACGGCAACCGCCAGCACCGGCCTGGGCGTCGTGGCAACCGGCGTCAATGTGACGCTGGATGAAACCGCCGGCTTGCAGAACGGCACCGCCACGCCGGGCGCGGCAACAGATGCGGATGACAACGACATCCTGGTCGCGTCCCTGCCCCTGACCTTCGCCAGTCGCCTGACTGCCCTTGGGACAGGAACCGCGACGGGCGCCGCCTTGAGCGGCTATACCGGCGCCGTCGGGGACACCGGCAGCGATGCGTTCACGATCAACGTCGCGCCTGGCGCAAGCATTACCAATATCAGCTTCGTCGACAGCACCGGTGCGCCGCTCGACGGTGTGGACAGCGGGTTGGATACGCTCAACGGCACCAGCATCCTGCTGTACACCGACACCAACGACAACATCGTCCTCGGCCGGGCCGGCGGGCCCGCCGGTGCAATTGTCTTCGCCGCGTACATAGAGGAAACCGCCACCGGCGGCAAGGTCTGGACCGTGCTCTACGAACCGCTCCAGCACCCGGTCAATACCAACCCCGACGATGCCGTCAACCTGCTGGACAAAGTCTTCATCGGCGCGAGCCAGGACCTGCAGTTCAGCCTGGCCAATGCGCCCTCCGGCCAGAACCTGTTCCTGATGTTCACCACGGCGAATCCGACGACGGAACTGGTGGACGGTGTCCTGCGCATCGCCGAACCCACCATCATCGCCACCGGCAAGAACCCGGCCGACCAATCCAGCGGCGTCAATATCACCACCGGTGACACGATCAACACCAGCCAGGCCGGCGGGCCGACAACCTTCGGTACCAATAACCAAATGATCGTGGAACAGGAAGGCATCCGTTTCACCTTCGTCACCGGTGCCAGGCAGGATGTGACCATCCCCAACCTGGACCAGAACGAAGCGGACGTGGAATCCAACATCGACTTCACCGACGTCTTCGATACGAAGATGGCCAACTTCGATGTCGTGCAGTTGCAGGCTGGCAAGACGGCCGTGGTAAAAATCAGCGCGTTCAGCACCGCCGCAGAATCCGGGGTGAATTTCGTCAACGGCTACACCGGTGACACCTCGGTGGCGATCAGCAATGTCCGGGTCACCAACATCAACACCGGGGTGGTCATCGAGAACTCGGACGGCTCTGCCAATGATCCGGGCATCGTCATCAGCTTCGCCTCCGGGGTGGCCACCATCACCGGCGTCAAGGCCGGCTACCAGATCGAATACACCACCACGTCAGACCACAACCGCGTACTCATCGAGAACGGCGCGGCCCTCGACGCCAAGGGCACCAACCACGCCGACTTTGATATCGGCGGCTTCACCCTGGTCCAGGCGTCTGTTACGAAGACCGAGATCGGCTCCCAGATGGTTTTCGAAGACGATGGGCCAAGCATCGGCACTACCGGCACCGAGCCCACCCTGACCGTGGACGAGACGCTGTTGGGCAGCGATGCCACGCAGAACTTCGCCGCCAACTTCACCTCCGCCTACGGCACCGACGGTGCCGGCACGCTGACCTATGCCCTCGGCATGGTGGCCGGTGATTCCGGACTGACCGACACGGCCACGGGTGAGGTGGTCAACCTCTCGCTCAATGGCACAACAGTGGAAGGTCGCACCGCCACGACCAACCTGTTGGTGTTCACCGTCAGCGTCGCCACCAATGGCGATGTCACCCTCGACCAACTCCGCGCCGTGGTGCATCCCGACACGACCAATCCCGACGACGCCCAGAGCCTGACCTTGGACAACCTGGTCACGCTGACCGCGACCAAGACCGACAGGGACGGCGACAGCGTTCAAGCCACACTCGACATCGGCCAGAACCTGGTCTTCGAGGATGACGGGCCAAGCATCAGTACCACCGGAACCGAGCCCACCCTGACCGTGGACGAGACGCTGCTGGGCACCAATGCCACGCAGAACTTCGCCGCCAACTTCACCTCCGCCTACGGTGCTGACGGAGCCGGCACGCTGACCTATGCCCTCGGCATGGTGGCCGGCGCCTCCGGCCTGACCGACACGGCCACGGGTGAGCTGGTCAACCTCTCGCTCAGCGGCACAACGGTAGAAGGTCGCACGGCCACCACCAACCTCCTGGTGTTCACCGTCAGCGTCGCCACCAATGGCGATGTCACCCTGGACCAGATCCGCGCCGTGGTGCACCCCGACACCACCAATCCCGACGACGCCAAGAGCCTGACCTTGGACAACCTGGTCACGCTGACCGCGACCAAGTCCGACAAGGACGGTGACAGTGTCCAGGCCACACTTAACATCGGCCAGAACCTGGTCTTCGAGGATGATGGGCCGAGCATCAGCACCACCGGCACCGAGCCAACGCTGACGGTGGACGAGACGGTATTGGCGACCAACGCCATGCAAAACTTCGCCGCCAACTTCGTCTCCGCCTACGGCGCCGACGATGCCGGCACGCTGACCTACAGCCTCGGCGTGGTGGCGGGTGCTTCCGGGCTCATCGACACGGCCACCGGCGAGGCGATCAACCTCTCGTCCAACGGCACAACGGTGGAAGGTCGCACGGCCACCACCAATCTGCTGGTGTTCACCGTCAGCGTGGCCACGAATGGCGATGTCACCCTCGACCAGATCCGAGCGCTGGTACACCCCGACGCCACCAATCCCGATGACGCGACGAGCCTGGCGGACAATCTGATCACGTTGATCGCGACCAAGACCGACAAGGACGGCGACAGCCTCCAGGCGACGCTTAACATCGGCCAGAACCTGGTGTTCGAGGACGACGGCCCTTCGGTCGCGTTCGGCAACCTGATCGGCACCGGCAGCGTGCTGCCACAATACGGTTTCTGGGATCAATCGGCCGGGGCCGATGGGCTGGGTGCAACGGGCCTGGACATCACGTTGGTCAATGGCCAGTTCACCCTGGTCCGGCCCGACGATACGACCACCACCGGAACCGGCACGCTCACCGAACAGGCGCCCTCGCCAGACGGCGACGGTGCGTACCATTTTGCCGGGACACTGACCGGCGACTTCGACAACAACGCCACCACCGCCGACACCAGCGTCGACTACACGCTGACTGCCTACGCCAATGGCAGCTATGCCCTGGACCTGGTGCAAGGCTTCAGCTCCACCCTCGTGCGCAGCAGTGCCGACGGTTCCCTCGATGCCGGCGGCCCTGATCCGGTGCGTACCTTGTTGATCCCTGAGACCAACAATCCGGCCATTCCTTCGGCGTCCGAGGAAATCGTGTTCTTCTCAGCGAAGGCACTCGCCTCGACCACGGATATCCTCGCCGGTATCGGACTCGGCGCCCCCGACCCCACCGAGGCCACGCTGCAAACCACGCCCCTGCCGTCCTACATCGACCCGACAGCCATGAACGTCAGCACGTCCGGCATCGGGGTCGGCAACAACCTGCTGCAAGGGGACAATCTGGCGGCGATCGGCGCTGCCGATGAAAGCTTCGTCATCAACCCGGAGAGCCTGGTGACGGGCATGAAAATCTTCATCGACAACTCGGTGGCCGGCTACAACACCGCGACCGAAGATCTGTATTTCCGGATCTACTACGAAGACGGCACGTTTTCCAACCTCACCGAGGTCAACACCCTGACGCCCGAGACTGGCGGCCAGGTGTCCTTCGAGGTCGAGCGCGAGGGCACGGCGATGATCGATGCCGTTCAGCTCACGATGGGCCGTGGGGCGATCAAGATTCCGGTCATCCAGTTCATCCAGGAAACCGAGAACCTGGCCAGCGATGTGCAACTGTCGTTCAACGCGACGCTGACAGACAAGGATGGCGATACCGCGACCAGTGCGTTCGACGCCAACCTGTTCGCCAACAACACCGCCGATGCGCTCTTCGACTACACGTTGGTGGGCACGGGCGGTGAGCGGGATGCCTTCAACATCGACCTGACCTTCACCGAGAACCTGTACCAGGTTGCGGGCTTTGATGTGAGTCAAAACCTGCGAGACACGCTGGTGCTCAATGGTGACCAGGGTGCCGTCATCCAATCGATCGACAACAATGGCGCAGACAGCATCGTGACAGTCGCCGAGACTGGCGGGCAAATCACGACCATTACCTTGGTGGGCGTCGATCTGCTGGGCAGCGACGTGGTCTTCGGCAACGCCTGAAGCATCGCGCGCGTGAAAGATGCGAGGAGGGCCTGGAAACCCTCCTCGCCTCGTTTTTCAGGCCTTTTCCTGTTCACTACGAAATCTACTCACCCTCCAGAAGAATCTGTGTCGAACATAATTTTTCCCCTCTGAAAATCCAGTGTGGGAGCGGGCTTGCTCGCGATGAAGGTGGGTCAGTTTGCAGCAATGGCGCCTGTGCCGCCGTCTTCGCGAGCAAGCTCGCTCCCACACCGGTTTTTGGTCGTTTATGAAATTTGTGTCCACCGCAGATCCCTGTGGGAGCCGAGCTTGCTCGCGATGGCGGTGGGTCAGTTTGCAGCAATGGCGCCTGTGCCGCCGCCTTCGCGAGCAGGCTCGCTTGTATGGTAGGACTTGAAGGGAGGAGGAGGGACAAGGCTCGATTCTGACTGTTAGCGCAGTACAGACCGTGGGAGATTTCGCCCCTCCTCCTTTCACCCAAGCGCCGATAAAGAATGCTTCGGCCTGGATCGACGATAGAGACAA